>CACYZS010000126.1 GCA_902778985.1 uncultured Ruminococcus sp. | reverse complement strand
ATAGACGGCGCTGCATAAGATTTCTTTGCGGTTGGTTAAGTTTTCTTTACATTTGATTACGTAAAGCATTGACCGCGGCGCAACCCGTATTTTTCCCGTTTCCCCTTGCATTTTTCCCTCTCTTGTGCTATAATGGTCGGGCGATCGGGAAAACCGGCGCAAATCAGCGGAGTTCGGGCTCTAAATCCTTCGCTTTATAAAACAAAACCAAGGAGAAACAATGAAAAACAAAATCAAAGCAGACTGGGCGGATACGCGTTTACTTTTCCGCTGTATCCCCGCGACCGTCGCCACGCTCTTTGCCGTGTCGGTCGTGATGATGAACCTTTTGGCGAACAAGACGATCTACCAGTCGGCGTACCTTGCGCTCGACGGCGGGATCCTCGTGTCCTGGCTGTCGTTTTTATGTATGGACGTCGTGACGCGCGCGTTCGGGCCGAAGGCGGCGACCAAACTCTCGGTCTTTGCGATCGGGATCAACCTGCTCGCCTGCTTCTTCTTCTATATCGTCAGCATCATTCCGACGAAGGACGACTTTTCCGCGTTTAATCAGACCGTCGGCGGCACCTGGTTCATTCTGCTCTCCAGTACGGTCGCGTTCCTCTCGTCCGCCTTCATCAACAATTTTCTGAACTGGGGGATCGGGCGCGCCTTCAAACGCAACCCGAACGGCAAACTCGCCTTCTTTACCCGGTGCTACGTCTCGACCTTTCTCGGTCAGTTCTTCGACAACTTCATTTTCGCGATCCTGACCTTCACGGTCTTCGCCCCGATCTTCTGGAACGGTTTCTCCTGGACGGTTCTGCAGTGCTTTACCTGCTCGCTCCTCGGCGCGGGTGTGGAACTCTTCTGCGAAGTGATCTTCTCCCCGCTCGGCTACCGGATCGTCCGCCGTTGGGAGCGCGAGGGGATCGCCGATCCCTATAACAAGAGGTCGGCTGAAACGAACGAACAAGAGGGGGTTTTGGCATGAATATCGTCGTAACGGGTTCCTCGCGCGGGATCGGGAAAACGGTCGCCGAACGCTTTCTTGCCCTCGGGCACACGGTCTACGGCATTGATCTGTTGCCTGCCGCGATCCAAAACGAACGCTATTTTCACACGGTCGCCGACGTTGCCGATGCCGCCGCGCTGCCCGACATTCCCGACGTCGCGATCCTCTTCTCGAACGCGGGGACGCAGAACGGCGGGAACGACCTTGCAACCAACCTCGTCGGCGCGATGAACGTCGCCGAAAAGTACGCCCCGTCGCCCGCCCTGCGCTCTGTTCTCTTCAACGCTTCTGCGTCGGCGATCACGGGGCAGGAATTTCCCGCCTACGCCGCGTCCAAAGCGGGGCTGGTCGGGTATATGAAGAACCTCGCGATCCGCCTCGCCCCGCGCGGCGTGACGGTCAACGCGATCTCCCCCGGCGGGGTGCTGACCGAGTCGAACGCCCCCGTAACGGGCGATCCCGCCCTCTGGCAGAAGATCATGGACGTCACGCCCCTCGGAAAATGGGCGACGACAGACGAGATCGCCGACTGGGTGATTTTCCTGACCATTACCAACCGCTCCATGTCGGGGCAGAACCTGCTGATCGACAACGGAGAAAAAGACCTGAACTCCACCTTCGTCTGGACGGAACAATAAAAGTACCGGGGCGCGCCGAACGGCGCGCCCCGGTTTTTTTGCGGTCGGTTTATTCTGCCTTCGTATATTTCTTGCAAACCTTGTGATACGCGAAGACGATCAGGGGGATGCCGACGAGGCACCCGGCAAGGATGATCGCCGCCGCCGCAAGGCGGTAGACGATCCCGACGCCCGCCGCCGCGAAGAACGGGAGCGAAAAGCACGCCCAGATCACGGCGTTCGCCCGGTTGAAACCGCGCAGATCGGATACCTCTGGACCGGGGATCCCGGCAAAGAACCACATTGGGGTTTTGCGGAACCACGCGAACAGCGCGATCCCGAGTAGGATCAAGGGGAGCGGCAGCGTCACCGCCAACCAGATAAAAGTATCCACAGTTCTCTCCTTACTTGCCGAGCGACACGATCCGCTGCAGCCGCTCGAACGCGATCGCAAGGTACTCGCGGTCCGGGGTATCGGCATACTTGCCCTCCCGGAACAGTTCGAGCGTCAGGCTGCCCGCGTAGTTGGTCTTCCGCAGGCGCGTCATGATGTCGGCGTAGTCGATATTGCCGTCGAAGGGCATCAGGTGCGCGTCGGGGTCGGCGTAATAGTCGTTGTGATCGCGCCCGAAGTTGTCGTGGATATGCGTGACCAGCATTTTGTCGCCGTAAAGGGCGATGTACGGGACGACCTCGGTATAGCAGTGCTCGTGTCCCCAGTCGTAGCAGAAGCCCACCCACGGGTTCTGCTCGTAGCGGTCCATCAGCACCGCGAGGTGCCCGAGCCGCCGCAGATTCTCAAAGGCGAGTTTGACCTTTTTCTGCCCGGCGTAGTCGACCAGAGCGTCGAAGCGCTCGTAGCCGATCTCCGAGATCTTCGGCGGGAACCAGCCCGACGAAACGTGCGTGACGATCGCGGGGATCCCCGCGCCCGACGCGGCGTCGACCGAGAGGTAGATCCCGTCGAGCAGCGGCTTACACGCGTCGCCCTCGAGCCAGATATCGTTGATCCCGCGCCACGGGGCGTGGAGCGAGTCGCAGACAAGACCGAGTTTGTCGCACTTTTCACGGATCGCAAGGACGGTTTTCGGATCGTTGTCTTCCGAGAAGACCGACTCGAACCCCGCGTCGCGGATCATTTCGAGCGCGTCGATCTCCTTCACTCCCGAAAGGCAAGCCGCCGCGATCCCGAGTTTGTTTTTCATTTTGTTCTCCTTTTCTCTCGCCGCCGTCGCGGCGTTTCCTTACCGTTCCTATTATACCATTTCGCTATGGAAAGTCAAGCGAAACCGAACGAAAGAACAAAAAATGTCCGGACGGTCGCTTTCGCTGCCGTCCGGACGCGGTTTTTGCGCGGTTTTTTTGCGGTTTTTTGCGGTTTTTTGCGGTTTTTCGCGGTTTTATTCGGTCGCCGTGCCCGCCGCAAGGCGGACGCAGCGGTAGCCGCCGTCGTAGTAACCCTGCTCCTTCAACTCGCAGATCCGGTCGCAGAAGTGCGGCAGGATCTCGCGGTCGGAAAGCAGGCGGTCGAGCGCCCGGCGAAGATCGGGAAGATCGGCGTATTCGCCGGTGGCGTCCCCGAACTCTCTGCCGTGAATCGCGCCGTAGACCTCGTGTCCCCCGATGTGCTTCATGAAGAGTTTGGGGATCGGGTAGTAGGCGAGTTCGCTCGGTTTGGTGACCAGCAGATCCGACACGGGCATCAGCAGATTGGTCGCGTAGACCGCCGCGAAGATATCGTCGTCGCAGATCAGCGCAACGCCCCGGGCTTCGCCTGAGCGGATCTCCTCGGCGTAGCGTTTCAGCCCGTCGAAGTCGTTTTGGAAGAAGCGCGTGCCGCCGATCGCCCCGATCTTTGCCTTCAGCCTTTCGTACACCCCGGCGTGGTCGCCCGTATTGATGAACAGCGCCGCCTCGCCGCGTTCGACGTAGGGCGTCAGGTGTTCGATCATACCGAGGAACAGGTCTCCCCCGGCTCCGGCGCCCCCGCCGCTCTTTGCGGAGGCGGTTGTCCTCTTCCAGATGGCAGAGCAGTTCGTGATCGACGTAGCATCCCACCGCGTGAAGGTCCCCTTCCGGGATCCCTTTCAGGGGGGTTTTGGCAAATCCCTCGAGGGTTTTGTACCCGAGATAGGCGAACGGCGTCTGCACGGTGTGGATCGCGCCCTCGGACAGATGAAGCCCCATCGGCCAGTTGTCGGGGATCGCGTTGACCACGTGCGTCATACCGGCGTGGACCGCCGCCTGGCTCGGCCAGACGTGCGTCGCGATAAAGGGAACGTCCCTGTCGATATTCTTGAAGAGCGGGACCAGCAGTTCGCTGTTCTTCTGATCCTTGGCGTTGTAGGTGATCTTCTTGAACCCCTCGGAGTTGAGCGGCTCCCAGATCAGGCGGTTGAACAGCCGCGACTTCTGCGAAATACGCGAGGCGAGCGAATACAGATCGTTCTGCTCGCGGATCATCTTCGATCCCGTCGCGTCGAACGACGCGAGGTCGAGCCAGTACGGGGTGAAGCCGAGCGCGCGGGCGCAGGAAGCCATCGCGATCGAGATGCGGTAATGCCCGAAGCCCATCCGGATATTCCCGACGATCAGGGGCTTGCCGTCCATCGGTTCCCGCCCGTCTCCGAAGACGATATTGCGCGCCCCGATCTGTCCGAGCCGCTCGATCGGGGGATAGGAGAACCGGTAATCGGCGTCGGTGTCGTCGCCGTACTTTTTTTGATACTTTGCTTTGGACTTTTCGGCTTTCTTCACGGTCTTGCGATCGATCGGATTGCCGAACACGGTTTTTGTTCTGTCGGTCATGCCAGTATGCCCTTTCTCGTATTGTAAAGGATCTCGTTGACGTGCCCGGCGTGGGCGTAGGTGATCCGGATCACGTCGCCCTCGCGGCAATAGTCCTTGACGCGGGCGCCCCGGAAGAGCGTCAGCGCCTCTCCGAGCAGATCGCGCTTCTCGTCGTCGTACGCCGCGATATTGTCGCTCGTCATCAAGCCGCCCGAACAGGGCGTTCAGCGTCAGGAGCGCCGTCCGGCGTTCAAACGAGAGCGACAGGTTGTCGTCGCGCAGAAGGAAGACGTCGGGATCGCACCCGAAGAGCACGCCGTCGAAAAGCGAGCGGTAGACGGTATTCTGCAGCGTCACCTTGGTCGAGACACGCTCGCGGTGCATGAAGCGCATGAACCACGCGTCGTCGAACTTGAGCGAGACGTCGGGACCGATCCGCATATAGTCGAACTTGCCCGCCGCCGGAAAAAGCGGCGCGCCGCACCCGAGGATCAGTTTGTCCCCGAGACACTCGCGCAAGAACGCGAAGGCGTCGGATGTGACCTGCGCCCGCGTGCGCCCGGGATAGTTCGGCAGGCACGCGGCGTAAAGGAAGTCGAGTTTGAAGAAATCGAACCCGGCGTCGACGTAGTGCGCGAGGCACCGGCGGATATAGTCTCTTGCCTCCCGGTTATCGAGGTCGAGGGCGTAGAAGCCGCTCCAGTTTGAGCCGCAGCAGATCGGTTTGCCGTCCTCGCCCTTATAAAACAGGTCGGGGCGCTCGGTAAACAGGCGGCTCTTGGATTCGGCTACGAACGGCGCGAGCCAGATGCCGGCGCGGATGCCGCGGTCGTGCGCCCGCTCGACGAAAGGAGAGAGCCCGTGCGGGAACTTGACCGGATCAACGTCCAGCCAGTCGCCGACGAAGGTCTCGTAGCCGTCGTCGATCTGGAAGAGATCGAACCGCTCGTCGAGCGCGTCGAGATCCCGTGAAAGGATCGATTCGCTGACGTTCTGGTAGTAGTTGTACCACGACGTGTAGCCGAGCAGTTTTTCGGGGTTCCTTTGGGGAAACGCGTCACGAAACGCCGAAACCCCCTCCGAAACCGTGTTCGCAAAGAGGTAGTCGCAGAGGGTGAAGGTCTCCCCCGCCGAAACGGTCGCGCCCTCGACGTCGCTCATAATACTCACTTTTCCGCTCGTGCGGTCAACTGTGAATAGAAGGAACGCGCGCTCGCCGTTCAGGTTGGCAAAGAAGCATTCGCGCTCCCCGCGGCGGTAGAACAGGTCGTAGCCGTGCAGGACGTTTTTGTCGTAGCGGAAGAAGGTCGCGTCGCCGTAGCGGTCGAACGCGAAGCGTGCGTTCAGGAAGCGCGGAAGCCGCGTGACGTCCCGTTCGCTCTCCGAAAGATACGTTTCTTTCGTGTCGGTCCAGGACTGGTATCCGTTCAGAAAGAACAGGTCGGAAAGTCCCTCTCCCGTCCCGGCGGGAAGATCGTGTTCGGTCTCGCGGTAGGATCTCAGCGTCAGGTCGCGCTTCGCGCGCAGAACGACGGTGCGCCGTCCCGCTCCGTCCGAAATCAGAAGCGAAAGGTCGTCGTTTTCGGTGCTGCAGGAGAGCGTCCGATCCTCTCCCGCCGTGCGGTAGAACAGGTCGAAGACGCATCTCATATCAGTTTTCCCCCGTTTGGTCGTTTTCGGCGGACGTGTCGACGGCAACCTGCGCGTCGGGCACTCCGTCCTTCTTTTCCGTGATGGTGCGCATGATCTTCTTTTCGTTATAGAAGGTCAGGAGCAGCGCGCCGAGCAGGCAGAAGGCGATCGCGACGACCGCGACAAGACGCAGCCCGAGGGGCGACGCGGTGATGTCGTTGGCGTCGAGGTTCTGGGTGGTCCCGATGATCGCGAGCGAGGTGAAGACCAGCATCGCGATCGACTGTCCCCACTTCATGGCGAAGGTACGCGCGGCGAAGAACATTCCCTCTTTGTTCTCGCCGGTCTCGCGCCCGTCGGCTTCGGCGACGTCGGCGACGATCGCCTGCGGAATGATGCCGAGCAGCGCCATCGGGAAGGCGGCGATCACGCAGATCGCCACGCCGAAGACCGCGCCGGGCAGGATATTCACGTTGATCAGCGCCGTGATCAGGTACGCCAGCGCCAGACCGAGGAAGCCGCAGACCGTCAGTTTTTTCTTGCCGAATTTGCGCGTCAGCCCCGAAACCATCGGGTAGAAGGCGGCAGAGAGCACGGTCATTCCGCCCATAAAGTACATCGTCATCGAAATATCGAGTTTCATCGAGGTCTGCACGAAGAAGGGCAGCCCCGTCTGGAAGAGCGTCAGCCCGATCCAGTACATAATGTCCGATCCGACGAAGACGCGGAACTCGCGGTTTTTGAAGGTACTGCCGAGCGCGCGGAACATATTGACGCCCGAGGGCTTGGTCTCGACGAAATCCTTCTCGTGGAGCAGGAAGGTCGGGAGCAGCATACAGACGCACGCGATCACGGCGAGCACGATGAAGCAGATCCGGTAACTCATATTGAAACTGAACGAACCCTGCAGGATCCCGGCGAACACCATCGGCGAATAGGCGAGCAGCGTGCCGGCGAAGAAGGTCAGCGAGATGGCGGTCGAGATGAACATCCGGTCGTCCTGCGTCTTGCCGAACTCGGAGATCAGGGCGTTATACGGCGTGCAGTACATGGTCATGAACAGGTAGAACAGGATGATGAACACCGATACCCAGACCACGTTCTTGGAACTGATCCCGTTGACCGGCGCCCAGAAGAGCAGAACCGTTACGACCGAGAGCGGGATCGCCGCGATCTGCATGAAGGGCATACGCCGCCCCCGCTTACTTTTGCAGCGATCGCTCAGGTTGGCGATCAGCGGATCGGTCACGGCGTCGAAGATGCGGCTTGCCGCGGTGATCAGCCCGAGGACGGTCAGAACGCCTAAGACGATCAAGCCCGGCTTGATGAACTGCGTCGCGCCGAGATCAATGTTCTCCTGACTCGGGAGGTAGAAGGTCACGAGCATCGCGTTGATGATCCCGCTCAGCGTGGACCACCCGAGTTGCCCCACGGCAAAGATGATCATTTGCTTTTTGGTCAGTCTTTTCATGATGCCACCGAAAAGATCCGGTTCGATCCGGTCTTTTCTCTCCTTTCAAATTGAATGGGACGCGCCCGCACGCGGGCGGAAGATCAAACTCAGTTTTTCGCTCGAAGCGAATAAAGGAACGTCTCGTTCAGCATCCGGATCTCGCCGATCTGGTCGGTCAGTTGATCCTGCCGGACGATCCCGCCCTCGACCGCGAGTTTCTTCGCAAGCGACAGGACGGCGTGGGTTGTCGTGTAGTAGAAAAGTTCGGGGTTCTGGATCTTGCGGACGCTCCCGTCTTCCACCCCCTCGCGGTAGGCGGCAAGATAGGCGTCGCGGAACACGTCGAGATTGTCGGAATACTCGTCCAGTCCCTTCACCCGCTGCTCGACGCAGAAGGCGTCGAACTCGTAGAGGAAGCGGTAGAGTTCGGGGCGGAACGCGAACAGATCGACGTAGGACGCGTAGAATTTGACGAGTTTGGTGTAGCCGTCGACCGGTTTACTCTCGCGCAGGAAGTACTGCGAGACCTCGCCCTGCAGTTTCAGGGCGCACGCGACGATCAGCGAGGTTTTGGTCGAGAAGTAGCGGTAGACCGTCGCTTCCCCGACGCCGGCTTCCTGCGCGACGTCGCGCACCGTCACGCGCGAGAGCGGACGGGACAGGACCAGGTTGGTCGCCGTTTCGATCACGTAATTCCGTTTGGCATCCATCACAGACATTTTTGTTACCCCCGTTTCGGTTTTTTCTTTCCGGTGCAACCGCAGAGGACCGCGACTTTGTACCGGAGTATTGGTTTCTTTTTCTGCATTGCCACTATCGTTTTGATAGATGGTCTATCATTATTATAGCAACACTCCACCCCCGTGTCAAGAGGGAAAACGAAAAAAGTGTTTCAAAGTGAAACGCCGACGCGGGCGCGGCGCACCGTTTTTTTGCGGAAAGGATTGAAAATCCCCCGCGCTTCGCGTATAATAAGAAAGGAAAAAACGGTTTTGGAAGAGGATAAACGAATGAAAAAGAAGAGAACGACGATCTTGATCCTTGCGCTTCTTCTGATCGCGGGGATCACCTTTCTCGGCGGACTGTGTTCCTCTGTCAAGGAGACGTGGCTGAAGATCGCCCTTCAGGCGCTCGTCTATCTCGGCATCGGCGCGGTGGCGGTGATCGCCATGAAACTGACCGATCTCAAATTCGAGTTCGATTGGAAAAACGTCCGTCAGTACGGGATCGGCGTGGCGATCGCGCTCACGCTGTCGCTTCTGATCGCGGTGATCCCGGCGCTCTGCGGCTTTTCACTCGTCGGTCCGCACTACGAATTCTCGTGGTTTGCGACGGTCTATCACCTTTTCTTATACTTTCTGTTCGTCGGTCCGGTCGAGGAACTGGTCTTCCGTGTGTACGTGCAGGACACGCTGGTCTCCTTCTTCGAAAAGAGGAAGTATCTCGGCGTGGTTTTCGCCGCGCTACTCTTCGGGCTCTGGCACCTGATCAACGGCTCTCCGATCCAGGTCGCGTTCACCTTCGGCATCGGACTGGTGTTCGGGACCT
>CACYZS010000125.1 GCA_902778985.1 uncultured Ruminococcus sp. | reverse complement strand
TGTCGTAAATATTTTGGCGGTATATCCTACCGACTCTAACGCGCGTCGTAACGCCGCGTCGTCTCCCTCATAGAAAAAGTCGGCGTCACCCATATAACGGAAGGATGTGTTCCCCCAGTATTTTTTTAAAACGCTGCCTTTCAAATAGAGGAAACGGATGCCTGCATCTGAGAGCGATCGATCAACGATCTCCTTTTCCTCCGTATAGGTCAGATCTTTCAGCGCGGAGAGTTCCTTGTCTCTCTCCCAAGCCTCACGGACGGGAGACGCAGGTAAAGACGAGGCGTATTCCCAGAGGAATGCGGAGAGATGCTGACGGCGCACGATCCGATAGAGCATAACGGGATCGGCCGTCGCGGGTATCTCGTACGGGATACCGGACGCGGCGGCACGGATCAGATCGAATACCGTTCTCTCCGTTTCAGTCATCAAAGAAACCTTTCTCCCCGGGATCGGGGATCGAAAACATATCGAATGGAATCCCGGCAGGGATCGCCGAGAAGCGCAGGATCTTACCTGTTTTGGGGTGTGGGAAGGTCAGGCGGCAGGAAAACAGGGCGATGGGCGGAAAGCGGTCGTGCGCGCCGTATCGTCCGTCCCCCGCAACCGGATGTCCGACGTTCGCGAACTGCGCGCGGATCTGATGCGTCCGACCGGTATAGAGGCGAACGGCGACGAGCGAAAGCGTGCGACCGTCAAGTTCTGTCGTATCCAGCACGCGGTAGGCGAGCCGGGCGGTCTTCGCGCCGGGCGTATCCTTTTCGGCGACGCAGGTGAGCCGCCGTTTTTCGTCGCGAAGAAGATAATCGATCAAGGAACCGTTCGGTTCGGCAAACACGCCGTGTACGACCGCCAGATACTCCTTGTCAAAGGCGTCTTTTTCCCCCGCAACGAGCGAAGAGAGTATGCCCGCCGACCGTTGGTTCGCGGCGACGGCGACCAGTCCCCCGACGCCGCGATCAAGGCGATGGACCGGATAGACCGGACGCCCGACCTCGCGCGAAAGAAGCGAGAGAAGATCGGGATCACCGCTCCGGTCGGATTGGGAGAGCATTCCCGGGGATTTGTTCACGACGATCACGTCGCCGTCCCGGAACAGGACGTCGTATAGCGGCATCTGGGCTCTCCTTTCGTCTTCGGGGGCTACCGTCAGACCTTGATCTCGAGCGTGCAGGCGTCTGCGCCCGTTTCAAGTTCGGCGTCGACGAACCACGCGACGCGGGTCTTGCCGCCGGCGTGGTGGATCTCGTATTCAAAGGGAACGGCGGTGATCTTCTTTACCTTACCGGTGAAGCGGCAGGTCAAACCTTCGACGGTAAACCCGCCGTCAACGACCGTCGGTTCCTTCCAGAGCATGAAGCGTTCGACGACGGGGGCTTCCCCTCTCCAGTCGAAGCGGTCGGACACCTTCACGCCGCCGAGATCGACGGTAAAGGTGCGCGAGAACGCGGAGAGTTTCTCGTCGCCGTAGGCGGCGGCGAGATCGAACGAAAAGGTGTTTTCACCGTACTTCACGTTCTCTGCCCGATACGCTTTACCCGGTTTCTGCACGGTCTCCCCGAAATAAGGCACCGAATGACCGAGCGACGAGCAGTTGATGATCTTGTATCGGGTCGACTCGCGGAAATACTGGCGGGTATAGAGCCCCGCCCCGAGATCTCCGAAGACCTGATTCCCGTCTTTTGCGACAATGAACGAGCCGACGTCGTTGTGGTTGTGCGGTTCGTCGTTGTGTCCCCCTTTGGCGGCAAAGCCGAACGTCGGGTTCTTCACGATCCACCACTGCGCGTCCTCGGCGCGGTACGACGTGCTCTTCTGCGCCGCCTCGCCTGTGATCGAGGGGTCGAACCACGCGATCTCACGCGACGCGATCGAATAGTTGGCGCAGCCTCGAACGAACCGTGGGAAATACGGCGTGAGCAATTCGACGTCGTCGCCGAATTCGTTGCGAAGGAAGTGCAGTCTCCCGACGGAAATTGATTCGTGCGTCGAGCCGTCCGAGAAACTGACCGACACGTTGGGCGCGTTGATAATGACTTTCTGCGCGTAAGTCGCGATCTTGCGGACCTTCGGCAGTTTGAAGTAGTCGTACTTCCCTTCCGTGGCGTAGCGTTCCAGTTCGGCGTAGCAGAGGAAGTATCCGAAGCCGTAGTACCAGTAGTCGATCCCCTCAAGACAGAACCCGTCTTCGCCGTACCCCGACAGGAAATTGTCCATCGTCGCGCGGAAACGCGGCTGGATCTGAGGGAAGATCTCGGGACGGAAGCACCAGACGGCGGTAGCGATCCCGCCGGCGCAAACCGCCGCCCAGTTGTTGGTCGTTGTCTGCCACCAGTACTTTTTGCCTGAGAGGTAGGGATCAATGATCCGGTTTCCGATCTCGCGCTTCATCAGCCCGCGGATCAGAGGTGAAAGCCGGTTGCCGAGCATCAGAAAGATCTCGCCGAACGCGGCACCGGTCTCGGCGGCGAACAGATCGATCAGATACAGAGGATCGTCGACCGTGACGCTTGCGGCGTGCGCGGGCAGGCACCAACTGTACTCGCTCGCGACGGCGAAGATCGCGTCCTCAAGACGCGTTAAGTACTCGGGAACGTCGGGATAGATCGCGGCAAGGAAAGAGGAAACGATCATGATCTGGCGGCGCAGATAGTAACTGTTCTCGTACGTATCGCGTTCCCCCGAATCGAAGAACTTGCGATAGTCGCTGAACTTCAGCGCCGGGATCACGCAATCGGCGTAATCTTTCCACTCCGAAAGGAGATAATCGCGGATCCGAGCGTAATCGGGCGACGTGCGCACCGTTTCCCAGAACGAGGGATCCCTCACCTTTTCGTAAAACGACCGTTTATCCGTCATTTTCGACTGAACCTCCGGAAAGCATATTTCGACTTATAAAGTATAACATAAAAAAAAGAGAAAAGCAAGGGGGACGCCCTTACTTTTCTCGTTTTTCGCTCGGTTTCTCGCGGACGGTCCGGGTCAGCGACTCGTCACGGCGATCGCCCGGGGAAGCGCCGTGGTCTGCAGTGTGACCAGACGGTTTTTGCGAAGCCCGCGCACCCGATAGAGGCGAAAAGAATCCCCGAATTGGTTGGTGACGATCGCATAGCGTTCGTTTTGGAGCAGCGCAAAGTCGCGCGGCTCGTCCCCGCCGGTCGGCGCCCGACCGATCACGCGGAGTTTTTCACCGCGGCAGGAGAGCACGACTACCTCGTTTTCCCCACGGTTGGTGATATAGAGCCGCCGACCGTTTTGCGAGAGTCGGATCGCCGAACCCTTGTCAGGACCGTCGTGGGGAGCGTAGGTGCGGGTCGGCAAGGTCGAACGGTAGGTCAGACGCCCGTCCTCCCACCGGAAGACCGAGACCGAACACCCCATCTCGTTCTCGACGTAAACGAACCCTCCGTCCTTTGAAAAGGTCAGATGGCGGCAGCCCGCCCCGTCCGGCACTTTGGCGCGGGAGACCTCGCGCAGTTCCCTGTCGTAGACGAACACGGTATCCAGTCCGAGGTCGCAGACCAAGAGAAACTTTTTGTCGGGAGAAAAAAAGGTACAGTGACAGTGCGGCGCGTCCTGCCGGATCGGATCGGGGCCGTTCCCCTCGTGGAGAACCGGCGGGCTTCCGATCTTGGTCACGCTGCCCGAACCGTAGTTCGCGACGTAAAGGTCCTCCGCGTCAACGGCGAGATGACACGCGCCGCTGCCTCCGGTCGGGATCGGTTCCCCAGCCCGGGAGAGCGAACCGTCCGCATTGACACAAAGACGGATCACCCCGCCTTCCCCGGTCTCGGGAAACGCGTCGGAGAGCGTCGCGTACGCCGCGTCCCCGTCAAAGATCAGATAGTTCGGGGACGGAAGCGGCAGGACGTCGCAAAGGGTGAGTTTCCCTTTGCCCGAGAGCGTATAATGCAGGATCCCGCCGTCCGGAACGGCGGAACAAAGATAGACGTCGGTCGTTTTGCGTTCGTTCATGGAATCGCCCCTTTTCGATCGGTCGGACCGCCGTTTTTCGCTCTCCCGTGTTGACTTTGCGCGGGGGGTGTGCTATGATGGTAAAGAACGCCGGCGAGTCGACCCGTTACACCTACAGTATAGCATATCGGGACGCCGGGCGCAACGGTTTTTTCAGAATTACCCGAGCAGCGTTTCCAGTCGCTCCGACAGTTCCCGCCCGACGGGCGAGAGCGGCAAACGGAGTTCGCCGCGACAAAGACCCACGATCTCCATCGCACGTTTGAGCGGCGCGGGATTGGTCTCTGCAAACAGCGCCCGTATCAGCGGCAAAAGCCGGTCGGTCAGACTGCGCGCCATACAAAGATCGCCGCGCGACGCCGCTAAATACAGTTCCTTGGTCTCCCGCGGGAACAAATTGGAGACCACCGAAATCACCCCGACGGCGCCGACGGAAACGGCGGGCAGGATCGCCGCGTC
>CACYZS010000124.1 GCA_902778985.1 uncultured Ruminococcus sp. | reverse complement strand
CGAATTGTTCCAATAATATGTACGCCGGGCGCGTCGACTTCGACGCGCCCGAATAGGAAACCGGAAAAACGCAGTCGCCGAGGATCGCCGTCGCCGGTACCGAAAGAAAAGGCGCGGCACCACCGCGACGCACCCGGACAAACCGTAAAGCACGAACAGAAAGAGGAAAGACCATGATCCCATTGAACGGCGCCTGGCAGGGCGAATACAAAACCGAAAAGGGGGAGACCTTCGCGTTCCCCGCGACCGTGCCGGGGTGTGTCCACACCGACTTGCAATCGTGCGGGAAGATCGGCGATTTCTACTACCGCGACAACTCCAAAGGGGTGCAGTGGATCGAGAATTGCGACGTCACCTACCGGCGCGAGTTCGAGGTCGAAAAGATCGAGTCCGGCGCGTACCTTGAGTTTGACGGACTGGATACCTACTGTGAGATTTATTTGAACGGGCAGAAGGTCGGCGAGGGGCACAATATGTTCGTCCCGCACGCCTTTCCCGTCGACGGCGTGCTCAAAGCCGGGACCAACCGGCTCGAGGTGCGCTTCTTTTCCCCGATCCGTGCGGTTGAGGGCAAACCGGCGCTGCCCGGCGCGTTCACGACCGAGCGGCTGCACACCCGCCGGATCCAGTGCACCTACGGCTGGGACTGGGTGGATCGGTTCGTTACGATGGGGATCTACCGCGACGCGCGGCTGGCCTTCCGTCGTCCGAACACGGTCGAGGGCGTGTACGTCACGACCGAGGAGATCCTGCCGGGCTCGGCGCAGATCAAGGTCGCGCTGACGCTCTCGGACTTCACCGAAAACGGCGACGCCCTGTCGCTTACCGTACTTGATCCCGACGGCAAGCCCGTCTTTACCAAATCCCGCACGCTGCTCGACGCCTCGCTTGAAGAGTGGATCGACCTGCCCGACGCGCGCCTGTGGTACCCGAACGGCTACGGCGAACAGCCGCTCTACACCCTGACGGCGAAAACCCCGGCGGGGGAGACGTCGGTGCGCTTCGGCGTCCGTCGGATCACGCTCCGCCAGTTGGTCGACCGTCCGGGCAGCCCCGAAGAGGCGCTCTGCCGGACCATTCAGGCGCAGCCGTTCGCGAAAGGGAAGGACAACAACGAGACCACCTCGGGCTTCACGGTCTTCGTCAACGGGACGCCGATCTTCTGCAAGGGCGCCGACTGGGTGCCCTGCGAACCCTTCCCGTCCGCCGAGACGCCCGAAAAGATCACGCGCCTGGTCGAAGTCAGCCGCGCGTGCGGCGTCAATATGATCCGCGTCTGGGGCGGCGGTATCTTCGAGCGCGACGAGTTCTACGACGAGTGCGACCGCCTCGGGATCCTCGTGGCGCAGGACTTTTTGATGGCTTGCGGCACCTATCCCGAAAACGAAGAGTGGTTCCTGAACGAACTGAAACGCGAGGCGAGAGCCGGGGCGATGCGGCTTCGCAATCACGCGTGCCTTGCCTTCTGGAACGGCGACAATGAGAACGCCGTCTACGGCAACGAGAACAGGACCGATTTTCCGGGCTACCGCGCGGCGAAGGTCATCGCGCCCATCCTCTCGGAACTCGACCCCGCCCGCCGGTTTCTCCCCTCGTCTCCTTACGGCGGCGACCCCTACTGCAGTCCGACGCGCGGAACGGCGCACAGCACTTTCTTCCTCGGGCCGCTCTTCCGCTACGTCCGCGAAAACGACCTGTCCGACTGGCGCGAGACCATGTCGCAGTACCTGACGCGCTTCAACGCCGAGCAGCCGACGATGGGGATGCCCTTCGTCTCGACGCTCCGCCGGTTCCTCTCCGACGAAGATATCTTCGGGGACGATCAGAGTATGTCCGAGTTCCACACCAAGACCAACCCGTCGATCAAGGAACTGACCCTCTACGGACACCTCGACAAGATGACCGAAAAACTCTTCGGGGCGTACAAGAGCGGGGAAGACCGCGTCGCCAAGATGCAACAGATGCACTGCGAGTGGGTGCGGCTCGGCATGGAACTCTACCGCCGGAACAAGTGGTTTGCGTCGGGGATCCTCTTCTGGATGCTGAACGACTGCTGGCCCGCGGCGAACAGTTGGTCCTTGATCGACTACTACGCCGTGGCAAAACCCGCCTTCTACGTCTTCAAACGCTGCGCCAAGCCCGTGATCGCCTCGCTTGCCGTCGAGGGCGGCAAACTGACCGTCACGGTCTCCAACGACGGGCTCGCCCCCGTCTCGGGCAAGGGGCGGCTCTCGCTCTACGACTTCGGGGCGGAAAAAGACCTGCTCCCGACAGAGTTTTCCTACACGGTTCCCGCCAACGGCGCGGCGACCGTCCTCTCGCTCGACTACGCGCCGTTTGAAAAATCGTTCTCCCGCACCCGGATCCCGCTCTGCGAGATCGAAAACGCCGACGGCGAAACCGACCGCGCGTTCCTGATCCCCTCGCGCTACGCCGATCTCGACCTCGCATATCGCCCGCTGCGGGTGATCGAGGAGACCCCCGAAACCGTCACGGTGCAGGCGGACGCGTTCAGCCCCTTCGCCCTGCTCGATACGCCCGAACTGCTTTCGGACAACGCGATCTGCTTGAAGCGCGGCGAAAAACGGGTGTTGAAACGCCTTTGAAACCAAAACGTTGCCCGCGCAGATGCGCGGGCGCAATATAACGACGGCGCGGGAAAACTCCCGCGCCGTCGTTCATGCGATCTCCGATCGCAATTCATGAACGGCATCGCCGTTCAATTCACGCGGGCGTCGCCCGCAATTCATGCCGCAGGCAATTCATTCGTTTCCGATGAATTGACGGCTTGCGCCGTCGTGAATTCTCGCCGTCTGCGGCGGCTCCGTGAAATGCGGCGCAGGCGCCGCATTTCGGCTTACTTCTTCGTCAACCGAAAACTCTCCGCGATCAACTCCATCGCCGCCCCGTCGGTCAGCCGGTCGTCCAGCGCGACCGAGATCCAGTATGTGCGGTTCATGTGGTACGCGGGATAAACGCCGGCGGTCTTCCAAAGTTCGGGGATCGCTTTCGGCTCGGCTTTGAGGTTCATGACGTCGATCCTGTCGGCTTCGCTCTCGCCCGCCAGCACGCTCTTTTTAACCCGCATGATCAACCCGAACCACTTGCCCGTGTCGGTGTGCCGGAACACGCCCGCCGTCCTGTCCTTGCCGTCGTCGAAAGGGAAGTCGGGGGATACGCCGTAGCGTTCCTTGACCGCTTTCGCGATCCGGTTCGCCTGATCCGAGGCGAAGAGCACGTCGAAGCAGCACGCCGCGGCGATCTCGCAAAGGATCCCGGTGTAGGCGGCGCGCACGCTTGAAACGTAGGCGCCCTGCATCCCCTCGGCGCGGAGCGGGGCGTATTCGTCGTCGTTCATTTTGTCGGTCACGCTGCCCGATACCGTCCCGTCGTTTGCGATGCGGATCTCGGCGCGAAAATCGCCCCCGAAGAAGTCGCGGGAATAGAAAAGACCGTCCCCGTCGGGGGCGAAGCCGAACGCTTTCGCCTTTTCCGGGACGATCTTTTTCTTTTCAAAAACGCTCTCTTCGATCTTCATTCTTCGAAATACCACGCAAAGAAGCGGGAATAGTCCGAGATATCCGCGTTTCCGTAGGTGTAGACGTAGTCGGTTTCCGCCCGGCAGCCGTCGGACTTGATGACGCCGAGTTTGATCGAGTAGGTCTCGTCAAGGTGGATCGAGAGGATCCGCCAGTTTGCGTCGAAGGTCAACGTGATCGCCGCCTCTTTGAACACGGGATCCTTGTCCAGTCCGCCCATCGTCCGCATCCGGCGGATGACGTCTCCGGTCGCCGCCGTCAGGTTGGGGTAGATCGTCTGGGTATAGGTGCCGTCGCCGTTGTCGGCGGCGTCTGTCCAACTGTCGACCGTGTCTTCGTTCAGGACGTAATTGGTGAGTTCAAAGCCGAAGAGCCCGTATTTTTTGCGGTAGTCCTCGCGGCTGAAGAGGTCGGGATCTCTGTCCTTCCATTCGGTGTTCCGCCCGTCCCAGGTGCTCTTGCCGTTCGCCGCGCCGCGCAGCATCGCGGTGTCCTCGACGTAGCAGGTCTGCCACGCGTCGTTTTTGACTGTGCTCTCGGTGATATCGACCTCGAGCAATACCCCGAGCCGGTAGTCCTTGTAGACTTCGACGTCCTGCGAATAGGAGATGAAGGCGACCTTGGTCTTGACGGTCCCGTGCCCTTCGAGCGAGTAGTTTTCTTCGTGCTGCAAAACGTAGGAGATCCGTAAAACGTTTTCAACCCCGGAGAGCGTCAGCGGATCGTCACCCTCCTGGGGCGCGCAAACCGCGTTGACGAACACCGGGGTTCCGTGGTCGGTTTCGGGATACTCCCCGCGCAGGGGGGCTTCGGTGGCGACGGCTTCGGCGCTTTTTTCGCATCCCGAAAGAAGCAGGAGCGCCGCAAGCAGAAGAAGGAACGAAAAGCGAAGGATCTTCACGGTCGGCGTCCGGAACGAAAAGCGAAGGATCTTCACGGTCGGCGTCCTCGTCATTTGCGCGGTTTTTCCGAGCGCTGCGCCCGCTTTTCGGCTTCCTTGAACTTCTTGATTTGCGCCTTGTCGTCGTACATTTCGTGGTCGGCGAAGCGCACCGCGTCCTCGACCGTGTGCAGCGGTCCGCGCTTTGCGTAACCGAAGGCGCAGACGTAGGGGGTTTTCGCCATCTCGGTGCGCATCTTTTCGATCGCTTTGGCGACCGCGCTCTCGTCGACGTCGCGGTAGAAGATCACGAATTCGTCGCCGCCGATGCGGTAGAGGGTACCGTTCTTTCCGACGTTCTTTCTCAGGACGGCGGCGACCGTCTTCAGCGCCGTGTCGCCCGCGTCGTGACCGTAACTGTCGTTGATGTGTTTTAAGTCGTTCAAATCGATCGAGACGGCGTAGGAGATTCTGCCCGCCCCGGTGTTCATATCGAAGTAGTAGACCTGCCGGTTCAGCAGCCCGGTCAGGGGATCAAAGCGCGCGAAATGCAGATAGATGAAGAGGTAATAGAGAACGATCGACGAGGTGAAGATCGCGCTGTAATCGTCCGAAAAGTCCCGGAAGAGATAGAGCAGAACGCCGACGACAGGGGCGATGATGATGAAGAGGAGGATCAGGTGGATCTGCTGCGTCTCGGAACAGAGGAAGACGATGTTGCGGACGAGGAACAGGACGAGATAGATCGCGAAGATCACGTAGGGAAGATAGCGCAGGGGGCCCGGCGCCCAGTGGTTGTTTTCGTGGTAGTAGCAGACGAGGTGCGTCCATTGGGAAGTAACGTAGATCGGGATCACGACGATCGCGGGAAAAAGGATCAGCAGGTTTTTATACCAGGGAAGCCGCGTTTTCACCGTGATCATGGTCATCACGTACAGAATGAAGGGGTAGATCGAGTACTTCGCCGCCGTCAGCAGCGGACGGGCGAGAGAAAGCGTCTCGAAGTCCTGCGTCCACATCTCTACGTAGTAGACCACGAGTTCAAAGAACAGGAGCAGGACCGCGGAAAAGGTCAGCCGCTTCATCCTCGAAGGAACGTGCGCGCTGATACCGAGCATAATGAGAAGACCGACGAACTCAAAGAGCACGACGTATTTTTCGGTTATAAAGTTCGCGATCATATTCACGGCAGGCGGGTTCCTTTCGGGGGTTCGTTCGTGTAAGCGGGGAGCGCGGGAAAGGGCATACTCCCCATAGTCTCACATATTATACCATACTTTATAATGAAAAGCAAGCAGTTTCGGCAAAGATCGAAAAGAAAGCGTACGAAAAAAGGAAAGGCATAGCGCTTTTTGCCGGTCGGTCAAGAGTTTTTTGGAACCGCCCCCCGGGTGTGAAGCACGCTTTGCGTGAAGCGCCGCGCGCCGTGCGGAGTCCGGTTGACCGAGGATAGAAAAGCGGCGGGCAAAGTGCCCGCCGCTTTTCGTCGCGCCTTTACTTTTTGAGAGCGTCGAGGATCTGATCCTTGATCTGCTTCATGCCGAGCGGGTCGGGATGCCCGTGGATCTTGCTGATCCCGCTCAGTTCGACCGTGTCGCAAGCGAACCTTTTCGCCGCCTCTATGATGGTTTTTGCGATCTCGGGTTTCAGTCCGTTGTTGACGATCGCGACGATGCGCGCCGCCGGGTTGTGCGCGCGGAGATACCCGAGAACGTAGCCGATCGCCGGCAGGACGAACTTTTTGTCCTCGTCGGTGTAGGCGTCCCATTCCTTGACGGTCGGATCCCCGAGGGGAGAGTCGATCCAACTGTCGTTGGTGCCGCCGAGAAAGAAGATCGTGTCGAACTCCGTCGTGCCGTCGAAATAGAGCGGCGCACGCACGGCAAACGCCGACCACTCCGGAAGTTCGCGGCGCCCGGTGGTGCAGACCGTGCTGCCCGAATAACTGTTGTTCAGAACCAAGGTCGAGTTCGTCTCGCGGATCAGAAGATCCCACCAGGTGTCTTCACGGCGGAGTACCCCCGTGTCGGCGTGATTTTCCATGCCGTAGTAGGCGTGGTAGTTCTCGGGAATACACCCGACGAAGGTCGAGTAACTGTCGCCCATGATCGCAACTTTTCCAAACGTCATAAGAGGATCCTTTCGTAAAAAGACGAATTCGATTTGGCTGGAAGTAACCAATGGCTGACGGGACGCGTTGAACGGTGTCTGCCCCGTACCGTAGCCAAAGGGGAAACTGTTTCGGATGGGCAGCCACCAGACTTTTGCGCAGGCGCAAAAGTCGGTTCAAGTCCCCCGGAGCACGCACCAAGCAAAAGGGCGTCCCCAAACGGGGGCGCCCTTTTGCTTGGTGCGGGAGACGGGACTTGAACCCGTATGGAAAATCCACACGCCCCTCAAACGTGCGCGTCTGCCAGTTCCGCCACTC
>CACYZS010000123.1 GCA_902778985.1 uncultured Ruminococcus sp. | reverse complement strand
CGTTCTCGCCCATCAGGGCGAAAAAGTCGAGAATGCCCGACGAGGAGCGGAGATAAAGCAGACGCTCGTCCCGTCGGTCGGCGCGCTTCGCCTTGATCCCGAGCCGTTCGAGAACCGACGCGATCCGTTCGCGGTGATCCCCGCAGGAGAATTCGAGCCGCCATTCCCTCGCGGGATCCGAGACGTGCCCGCAGGAAGAGAACAGTCCCGCCAGATAGTTGCCCTTGCAGGCGTTGCAGCGGAATTCGGGCAGCGCCACCTCGTCCTCGGAGAGCAGGCGCACCGCCGCCGCGCTCGACACGCGCAGGGTCTTGACGCGGCGGGTCCCCTCGACACAGAGCGACGCGTCGCGGTCGAAGGCGGGGAGATATTCGGAGAGGACAGATACGGTTTCGGGATCGGTAAAGGTCATTTCGACCGTCCGATCGTCGACGATCTTTCCCGCGCCGGTAAGATAACCCGAGACGAACGCGATCCGGCAGCATTTTGCCTTGGCGCGCCCGCTCAGCAGCGAGTGGCGGAATTCACCCGAGAAAGACATATCTTCCCCTCCTTTCGTTTTCGTATTATGCCCCGTACGCGCCGAGTTCCGACAGAAACTCGATCTCGGGGACCAGTTCGACGCCAAAGGCGTCGGATACTTTCTCTTTTACACGTTCGATCAGGCGGCGGACGTCGGCTTCGGAGGCGCCCCCGGTATTGACGATGAACCCGGCGTGCAAGTCCGACACCGCGGCGCCCCCTTCGGTCAAACCGGAGCAGCCCGCGTCGGCGATCAGTTTCCCGACCGGACGGTCGGGGGACGGACGGCGGAAGACCGAGCCCGCGCTTGGCAGCGTCAAGGGCTGCGTCGCCTTCCGTTGATCGAGGATCGCGCCCATTTTCTCCGCGATCCGCGACGGTTCGGCGGGGGTGAGTGTGAACGCGGCGGACAGGACGATCAAACCGTCTTTCATGATCGCCCCGGTGCGGTAGCCGAACGAGAGCGACGCGGGGGTCCTGACCGTGACTTCCCCGCTCCCGGGACAGTAGACCGTCGCGTAGCGAAGCCGGTCGGACACGCTTTTGCCGTACGCGCCGGCGTTCATATACAGGGCGCCCCCGACGGTGCCGGGGATCCCGTAGAGTTCTTCCAAGCCCGACAGTCCCGATTCCATCGCGCGCCGGATCACGCGACCGAGCGGCGCGCCCGCACCCGCGATCAGGACGTTTCCGGAAACCGAGATCCGGTCGATCCCCGCCGTCTGGACGAGGATCCCGTCGTACCCCGCGTCGGGGGCGACGAGATTGGTTCCGTTCCCGATCACCCGGAAGGGGGCGTTCCCCCGGACGAGGCGGTCGAGCAAACGGATCATACAGCCGCCGTCGCGCGGCATAAGAACGCAGGCGGCGTTCCCCCCGATCCCGATGCTCGTAAGCGTCGAGAGCGGGACCGAGCGCCGCACGTTCACACAGGGTTCGACAGACAGAAAGGACGAAAGGGTCGCTTTACATTCCCGATCCATGATTACCTCCGCCGAAAGGAAACGAATTTTCGTTTCATTCTATTCGGCGGGAGCGCCCGGCAGAACGGTCAGGTATCGGTCTCTTTTCCTTCCAGCATATCGCGCGCGGCGTTGCGCTGCGCTTCGGTGACGGTCAGTCCGCCGAGGATCCGCGAGAGTTCGCCGATCCGTCCGTCGCGGTCGAGCGTCTTCAGGGCGGTCTCGGTCTTGCCGTCCTTTTCTTCCTTGTAGATCAACAGATGCGTGTCGGAGAGCGACGCGATCTGCGCAGAGTGGGTGACGGCGATCACCTGCGTCCCCTTCGACAGTTCGGCGAGTTTGTAGCCGATCTTGCGCGCGGTCCTGCCCGAGACGCCCGTGTCGATCTCATCGAAGATCATGGTCGGGGTGAGCGCCCGCTCCGAGAGGACGCATTTCAGGGCGAGGAAGGTGCGCGCGAGTTCGCCGCCCGACGCCACCAGCGACAGCGGACGGGGCTCGTCCCCGGCGTTTGCCGACATGACGAACGAAACGTCGTCGCACCCGTCGGCTTTCAGCCCGGTCTCCCCGCGGTCGGATACCTCGACGCGGAAGACCACCTTCGGCATATCAAGATAAAGCAGGATCTCCGTGATCTTCTTTTCAAGTTCCTTCGCCGCGCTCTTGCGCTCCCCGTGCAGGGCAAGCGCCTGTTTGCGCGCGTCGGAGAGCAGCGCCTTTTCGCTCTCGCGAAGTTCGATCACAGTATCGTCCGAGGCGTCGAGGTCGGCAAGACGCGCCTTCGCCTCGTCGCGGAACCGCAGCACCTCTTCGATCGTGCCGCCGTATTTCTTTTTCAGTTTGGAAAACGCGTCGAGCCGCCCCTCGATCTTGTCGATCAGGGCGGTGGGATCGCCCTCGTCTGCGTCGGTCAGGTCGTACACCCGTTCCGCCGCGTCCTCGATCCGGTAACGGCAGTCGGTCAACTCTTCCGCGATCGCGGCGACCTCGGGAACGAGCGACGAGAGCGGCTCGAGCGCCTGCGCGCTCTTGTCGAGCAGGAACAGGACGCTTCCCCGCTCCGCACCCTTCAGGGCGCGGTAGACGAACGAGGTCTGCCGCGAGATCTTCTCGCGGTTCTTGATCTTCTTCTCTTTTTCCTCGAGCGTTACGTCCTCGCCCGGCTTGGGATCGACCGCGTCGATGTCGGCGATCTGGTAGCGGAGCATCTCGACCGTGCGAAGCCGCTCCGCCTCTCCCCGGTCGAGTTCCGAGAGTCGGCGGCGCACCTCTTCGAGTTTTTGGTAGACCTCGCGGTACGCGGCGACCTTCCCCTGCAGAGCGGCGTAGCCGTCGAGTGTCGCCACGTAGGTCTTCTCGTCGAGCAGCGTCAGGTTCTCGTTCTGCCCGTGCAGGTCGACCAGATACCGTCCGACGTCGCGGAGCAGCGAGAGCGAGACCGGCTGACCGTTGATCCACGCGCGGCTTTTCCCGTCGGACGAGACCGTCCGGCGGATCTGGACGCAGCCGTCGTCGTCGAGTTCGATACCCGACGCCGCAAGCGCCTTTTCCGCGGCGACGCCGAGCGTCCCGAACACGGCGGAAACGCTCCCCGCCTCCTCGCCGTAGCGGATCAGTTCCCTGTCCGCCTTCCCGCCGAGCAGGAGTTTGATACATTCGAGGATCACCGATTTCCCCGCCCCGGTCTCGCCGGTCACGGCGGTAAAGCCCGCCGTCAGATCGAGCGAGAGACGGCGGATGACCGCGATATTTTCAATGTAGAGAGATGAAAGCATCGGCGCCCTTTCCTTTCAAGGCAATTCGGGCGTGACCCGAAAGAAGTCAGATGGTGCGGATCATGGTGCGGAAACTCTCCGAGATCGAAGCGGCGTCCGCCTCGGTCCGCACGACGACGATGATCGTATCGTCACCCGCGATGCAGCCGATGATCTCGGGCAGGCGCACCGAGTCGATACAGGTCGCGACGGCGTTGGCAAGACCGGGATAGGTCTTGACGACGATCACGTTCCCGGCGTAGTCCACCCGAACGATGGACTCGGTCAGGGCGCTGTTGAACTTGGGCGACTGGGCGTCGCGTTTCGCCGTCAGGGCGTAGCGCACCTTCCCGTCCTTGCTGCTCTCCTTCACGAGTTTGAGTTCACGGATGTCGCGCGAGACGGTCGCCTGCGTGACGGTGAACCCCTCCTCTTTCAGGCGGGCGAGCATCCCCTCCTGCGTGTCGATGTCGTACTTCTCGACGAGTTCCAGGATCGCGGCTTGTCTTTTCTTTTTCATTTTCTCCCTTTTCCTTCCGTATGCGTTTTTTTATCGTCTTTCGACGGGGTTTACTCGTTGCGGTATTTCATGTCCGCCATCTGCATCTTGCGGTTCAGAGTGGACAGGACGGCGTGGCGGTCGAGCGAAAGCATTTTCAGGGGGTGATCCGACCGTTTGACCGATACGGCGCCGCCGAAGGGCAGCCGCAGGCGTTCCTTCCCGTCAAGCGAGACCGTCACGTCACGCCCGAGGGGAGAGCGGTTCTCGACCGTCAAAACGGCGTCGCGCCCGAAGATGACCGAGCGGTTGAAGAACGAATGGGGGCAGACCGGCGTGACGCAGATCGCGTCCATCGCGTCGTCGACGATGGGGCCGCCCGCCGAGAGCGTGTAAGCGGTCGAACCCGACGGCGTCGCGAGGATCAGCCCGTCGGCGTGGTAGTCGATGACGTTGCCGTCCTGGTCGCAGAGCGAGAGCAGGGCAAGCCCGTCCTCGCGGTCGTGCGAGAAGACCACGTCGTTCAGAGGATAACCGGGAAGTTCAAACTCCCCTTCCCCGGCGTCCGCCGTGACCGACAGCGTCATACGCGAGGCGACCGTATAGTCGCCCGTAAAGAGCGCCTCGAGACGACCGAGTTGATCGGTCTCGAGTTCTGCAAGAAAGCCGAGCCGCCCCATATTGATCCCGAGCAGCGGCACGTCGCGGGCGATGGCGTCCTCCGACGCGGCAAGCACCGTTCCGTCCCCGCCGAGGGTGAGGATCAGTTCGGGCGCGGGTCCCGCGCTCTCCGCCGTGACGCCGATCCCGGCAAACGAGGGCATCAGAGCGTC
>CACYZS010000122.1 GCA_902778985.1 uncultured Ruminococcus sp. | reverse complement strand
CCGAAGTTGGAGAACAGGTAGTCGCGCCACAGGTTCTTTTCGACGACGCCGCAAAGCCCGTTGACAAGCCAGACGATCAATCCGGTGCGGTCGGTCCCGATCGAGCAGTGGATGTAGATCGGATAATTGCTCTCGTCGGCGAGAATGGCGAAGATCTCCTTCACCCGCTGTTTGTTCTTGGCGTCCGAGATCAGTATGTCGCCGTAGTACATCGGGCAGGCGATATAGTTCACGCCCTCACCGAGCGGCGAGACGGTGATCCCGCCCGATTCGTCCTTGCCGTTGACCGCCTGCGTCTGGCGAAGGTCGATCTCGGTTTTGATCCCGATCTCGTCGCGAAGCGTCCGGATCCCTTTTTCGGAGATCAGGGCCTCGGTGGAGTAGTTATCGTTCAGCCGCGCGCCGCGGTAGAGCAGTCCCTGCCGCACTTTGCCGCCGTCGAGCGTGAACCATCCGCCGAGGTCGCGGACGTTGGTAATGCCGTCGACGTAGAGGTTGCGCGGCGCCTGCGCGGCGGTCTGGAAGGAGGCGACCGACGAGTCGGTCGTATTGCCCTCGTCGTCGAGCATCGTCACCGACCAGTAGTATTTCTGCCCGATGAAGGCGTTGTAGAAGGCGTATTCGGTCTGATCCGCGCCGATCGCGATCTCCTTGGCGTCGGAACCGTCGGCTTTGGTCCCGATCCGGAGCGTGATCGCCGAGATATGTCCCGCGGCGGTATCCGAGACCGTCCAGGTCAGCGTGATCGGATTCGGACGTCCGAGTTCGATCGTGCCGCCGTTGTCGGCGTACTCGAGGATCTTGTGCGGATCGGCTTGCGCGAGGTAGGTCTTTTGCAATTTCGTGTGGATCTCGGTGCTCGCCGGCGCGTTCAGCCGGATCTCGTACTTCGGCTGCGCTTCGGTGGTCGCCTCCGCCGTTTGGGGCGCCGTCGTAACGATCGACGTCTCGGGCTCCGGCTTGGGACCGCAGGCGGCGAGCGGCAGGAGCGTCAGCAGCGCGAGGAGCAGTGCCAGAATGCGCTGCGTGATCTTGCTTTCGTTCTTTCGGATCATTGTTTTCTCCCCTTCGGTTGGAAAGTGTTACTAATAGTATACAGTATCGTGCGGGGGTTTGTCAAGCGCGAATGGGCGCGCGGGCGGGGCGGGCGTCAGGCGACCGGGGGCTGCTCTTCGTTTGCCGCGTTTTTCTCCGTTTTCTTTTTACGGAAGACGAGGAACTTGCTGAAAAAGTAGTTGGTGACGATGACGACGACGGCGGCGATCACCTTCGCCGCGATCTCGTTGAAATTCCACTCGCGGTCAAGGAAGGGTACGGCGTTCAGGGCGGGGAAGAGCGCGGAGAGGGCGCGCGCGCCGAAGTAGGTGATCAGGTAGTCCAGTACGAGGGTAAAGAGCCGTCCCCCGGCGAAAACCGGCAGTTGGCGAAGGGGTTTTCCCTCTTTTCCCTCTTCAAACACCCATTTCCGGTTGGTGAAGAAGGCGAACAGGACGGCGGCGACCCATTGGATCACCTGCGCTGCGGTGTAGAGAGCGAGGTACTTGCCGCCGCTCGTATCCCCGACCGGGATCCCGAAGAGGTGCTTCCCGGGGATCAGTACGGCAAAGTAGACCGCCCACCCGACGAGGGTGGTCAGCGCACCGAACAGCAGATAGAGCAGGACTTCCCGGTGTTTCCGGGCAAAGTCGCGAATACGGGACATTCCTTTTCCCCCCGTTTTTTTGTACGCGACCAGTATAGCACACGCCGCGTTTTTTGTCAACGACGGAACTATGTCGCGCGGTGCGCGACTCGATATATCTCGCTCCGCTCAATTCGATATATCGCGCAAGCGCGATTCGATATACGCTCGCAGGCTCGCGTTCGATGTGTTCGCTCCGCGAACGAGAGGGATTCTTTCGCGCCGCGCAGGGGCAGGGGCCCCCGCTGCATATCGAGCCGCTTGCGGCATATCGAGTGCGAAGCACATATCGAATTGCGCGGTCCCACGGAGAGCGCAATATTTCGACGTAAGCCTATGTCGCGCGGTGCGACTGATATGTTTGCTCCGCAAACGAGAAACGACCGGTTGTAAACTTTTATCTTTTCGCCGGGGCGGGGGCGTTTTGCCCTTGATTTTCTTGCCCGTTTCCTGTATAATAGTATCTTGAGGGAATATCGGAAGGGGGAAGGCGTCGTGTTCGGATACGTGAAACCGTGGCTTCCCGAACTCCGCGTGCGGGAGGAAGCGACCTACCGCGCGCTCTACTGCGGGCTCTGCCGGACGATGAAGAGGACCGTCGGGCGCCTTTCGACCCTTTCGCTCAGTTACGATTTCGTCTTTTTCCTGATCTGCCGCCTGCGCGTTTCGGGCGCCGGCGTGATGACGGTCCCGCGCCGTTGCATCGCCCATCCCTTCCGTCGCCGTCCTACGGCGGACGCGGGGGAGATCGGACGGCTCGCGGCTCGGATCTCGGCGCTCCTGACCTACGACCAACTCCGCGACGATCTTCGCGACCGCGGCGCGAAAAAACGCCTGCGCGCGCGTCTTCTGATGCCGATTTTCAAAAGCGCGAAGCGGCGGGCGGACCTGCCCGACCTCGACGCCGAGTTTAGGCGGTGCCTCGACGCGCTCGACGCCCTCGAACGCGAGGGCAATCCGTCCTGCGACGCCGCGGCGGAGACCTTCGGCGCTCTGCTCGGCGCGGCGTTCCGCTACGGTCTGGACGGCGACGACGCGCGGATCCTCTACGAGATCGGACGGCATATCGGGCGCTTCATCTACGTTGCCGACGCCGCCGAGGATTACGAAGACGACAGGCGCCGCAAAAACTACAATCCGCTGGTCATCTCCCACGGCGGGCGCGATCTGACGCTCGAAGAAAAAGGGGCGCTGCATACCTCGCTGCTTCTCGAACTGACGGCACTGGAGAGCGCCGTCGCCCTGCTGCCGCCGAAACGCGACGATCTTTCGGAGATCACCGACAACGTTCTCTATATCGGTCTGCCCCGACGCGTCGCGTATTTGAAATACACCCCCGAACAAGAAAGGAACCCCGGCGCATCGCCGGACGGTGAAACGAAATGAAAAACCCCTATCAGGTCCTCGGGATCCCGCCGACCGCCACCGACGAAGAGGTCAAGGAAGCCTATCGCAAACTGGCGCGGAAGTACCACCCCGACAACTATAACGCCGATAACCCCCTCGCCGATCTCGCCACCGAGAAGATGAAGGAGATCAACGAGGCGTACGACGCCATCAAGAACGAGCGGATCGACGCCAAGGTGCGCGAGGAGAGCGGATACCGCGGGGAGAACGGGAACGACGCCAAGAGATCCCGCGGCTTCGGCAAGACCGGCGGGGATCCGAACGATCCGCACTACGCCGCCTACTGCGAGGCGCGCAGATGTCTGAATTCCCGCCGCGCCGCCGCCGCAGACGGGATCCTTTCAAGGATCCCCGAAAACGAGCGGAGCGCCGAATGGCACTTTTTGAAGAGCGTGGTGCTGATGCACCGCGGCTGGATGAACGACGCGATGCGCGAACTCGAAACGGCGTGCGAGATGGATCCCGACAATCAGGAGTACCAGCAGGCGAAAGAGATGTTCAATCGCTCGGCGTCGGGGTACGGCAGCACCTACTATAACGAGGGCGCTTACCGCCGCGAGAGCGCGGGGTGCTGCGACGCCGATTTCTGCACCACCCTCTGCCTTGCCAATCTGCTCTGCAATCTCTGCGGGGGCTGCCGATGAAACCGGTCCGCGCGCTGACGCTTTCGTCGGTGCTCGCCGCGCTCTCGGTCCTGCTCCTCTTCCTCGGAAGTCTCTTCGACGTGACCGACCTTGCGGCGGTGATGATCGCCTCGCTCTTCGTCACGCTGGTCGTGATCGAGTGCCGCGGCGCGTGGCCGTGGCTGCTCTATATCGTGGTGTCGGTGCTCTCGTTCCTTCTGTTCCCGGGGCGCTTCGTCTCCCTCGAATACGCCCTGTTCGGCGGGATCTGGCCGATCTTAAAGTACTGGCTCGAACGGCTCCCGCGCCTGCCGTCCTTCCTTTTGAAACTGCTGGTCGGCAACGGACTGGCGCTCGGGGCGGCGTGGCTCGGTTTAAAATTCTTCGGGCTTGAAGTCCCCGCCTCGGTCTGGCTCAAAGCGGCGGCGGTCGTTTTGTGGGAAGCGGTCTTCCTGCTCTACGATCTCCTGCTCACCCGGCTGATCATCCTCTGGTGCGTGAAGTACCGCGCGCGCTTCCGCCGCCTGTTCCGATAACCAAAGAAAAGGATCAAATATGACGAACATCGGATTTGTTTCCCTCGGCTGCTCGAAAAACCTGATCGACACCGAGGTCATGCTGAAAAAACTTGCCGACGCGGGCTATGCGATCGTCCCCGACGAGACGCAGGCGGATATCGTCGTGGTCAACACCTGCGGCTTCATCGAGAGCGCGAAGCAGGAGTCGATCGACAACATTCTCGACGTCGCGTGGCTGAAAACCAACGAACGCCTGAAAGGGATCGTCGTGACCGGCTGCCTTGCCGAACGCTACCGCGAACAGGTCATCGAGGAGATGCCCGAGGTCGACGCGGTGCTCGGCACCGGGAGTTACGACGAGATCGTGACCGCGATCAAGGCGGTCGAGGCGGGCGAAAAGTTC
>CACYZS010000121.1 GCA_902778985.1 uncultured Ruminococcus sp. | reverse complement strand
TGATAACGGTCTTGCCGACGCCCGCGCCGCCGAACAGTCCGATCTTACCGCCCTTCGAGTAGGGGCAGATCAGGTCGATGACCTTGATGCCGGTCTCAAGGATCTCGGTCTCGGACTTCTGTTCCTCGTAGGTCGGGGCGGGACGGTGGATCTCCCACCGCTCGACGTTCTCGGGATCGGGTTGGTCGTCGACCGCCTCACCCAGTACGTTGAAGATGCGCCCGAGGGTTTTCTCGCCGACCGGGACGGTGATCCCGCGTCCAGTGTCGACCGCCTCGGCGCCCCGGACAAGTCCGTCGGTCGAGGACATGGCGATACAGCGCACGCTGCCGTCTCCGATATGCTGGGACACCTCGACCACCAGGCGTTTGCCCTGCCGGTCGATCTCGATGGCGTGGTTCAGAGCGGGAAGTTCTCCGTCCTCGAACCGCACGTCGACGACCGGTCCGATGACCTGCGTGACGTGACCGATATGTTTCTCCATCGGTTGTTTCCTTCCTTTTGGTTATTACTGTTGTTCGGAGCCGCCGATGATCTCGGTGATCTCCTGCGTGATGGCGGATTGCCGCGCGCGGTTGTAGCGGAGCGAAAGCGTGTCGATCATCTCGGACGCGTTCTTGGACGCGGCGTCCATCGCGGTCCTGCGCGCCGCGAGTTCCGAGGTGAAACTCTCGCACACCGCGCCCCAGATCATACCCGACAGGTATTCGGGGGTGATCGCGTCGAGCACCGCGGCGGCACTCGGATCGTAGAGGGTCTCGGCGTGCTGCCCGACCGTTTCTCCCTTCGGCGGATCGAGCGGCAGGAGCGGCAGGGTCGCCGGGTTCTGCGAGAGCATCGTGATATAGTCGGTGAAGATCAGTTTCACTTCGTCGTACTCCCCGCGGCGGTATCCGTCCGCCAGGAGTTTGCCGGCCTCCGAGCAATCCTCGAGCGTGAAGCCCTCCAGGGTGGGGGTTTTGTCAATTAGACACGGCACACCCCGCCGCTTGAAGTGTTCGCCCGCGCGCCGTCCGATCGGGAGCACCGCGTAGGGAAGCCCGTCGGAGACCACCGCGGCAGCGGTCTTGAAGACGTTGTTGTTATACCCGCCGGCGAGTCCGCGGTCGCCCGCGATCACCACCAGCGCGCGCCGCCTGACCTCTTTGCGGGGGGCGAACGCCGATTCGGCGATCCCGTCCCCGAAGTCGGAGAGCGAGGCGACAAGCGTCTCGAAGAAGAAGCGACTGTTCTCCATCTGCTCGTTCGCGTGACGGAGTTTCGACGAGGCGACCAGTTCCATCGCCTTCGTGATGTGCATGGTGGATTCCACGCTGCGGATCCGGTTCCGGATCGCTTTTACGTCAGCGCCCATGGCGCCTCCTTTCTTTCCGTTTGCGCGGAACGGTTGGGGTTACAGGGTTTTCAGAAATTCGGCGGTCCAAGCCCCGATGGCGGCGGCAAGCGCCTCCTCGTCGGGCAGGTTCCCGGTCTCGCGGATGATCTGCATCAGTTCGTCGTACTTCTGGTCAAGGAAGCGGAACAGACCGGTTTCGTACTCGGGCACCTTCGCGACCGGCACGTTTTTCAGGTATCCGTTGACGGTCGCGTAGATGATCGCGACCTGATGTTCGACCGCGACGGGGGCGTTCTTATCCTGCTTCAGGATCGCGACGATGCGCTCGCCGAGCGCAAGGCGGTCCTTGGTGTCGGCGTCGAGATCCGAGCCGAACTGCGCGAACGCCTGCAGTTCCCGGTACTGGGAGTAGAGCAGTTTGAGCGTCCCGGCGACACGCTTCATCGCCTTGATCTGCGCGTTGCCGCCGACGCGGCTGACCGAGATACCGGGGTTCACGGCGGGCATAACGCCGGAGTGGAAGAGTTCGCTTTCAAGGAAGATCTGCCCGTCGGTGATCGAAATGACGTTGGTCGGGATATAGGCGGAAACGTCGCCCGCCTGCGTCTCGATGATCGGGATCGCGGTGATCGAACCGCCGCCGTACTCGGGGGCGACCCGCGCGGCGCGTTCAAGAAGACGGGAATGGAGATAGAAGACGTCGCCGGGGTATGCCTCGCGTCCCGGCGGACGCCGGATCAGAAGCGAGAGGGCGCGGTAGGCGACGGCGTGCTTCGAGAGGTCGTCGTAGACGATCAGGACGTCCTTGCCCTGCGCCATAAAGTATTCCGCGATGGCGCATCCCGCGTAGGGCGCGATGTACTGGAGCGGCGCGGGATCGGCGGCGGTCGCAGAGACCACCACGGTATAGTCGGCGGCGCCCGCCGCACGGAGCGTTTCGGCAAACTGAACGACGGTGGCGTTCTTCTGCCCGATCGCAACGTAGACGCAGAGCACGTCTTTGCCCTTCTGGTTCAGGATCGTGTCGAGGGCGATCGTGGTCTTCCCGGTCTGGCGGTCGCCGATGATCAGTTCGCGCTGACCGCGGCCGATCGGGATCATACTGTCGATCGCCTTGATCCCGGTTTGCAGCGGGACGCTGACGCTCTTGCGTTTGATGATGCCGGGCGCGTCGTTCTCGATCGGGCGGCGTCCCGCCGCGGCGATCGGACCTTTGCCGTCGATGGGTTCGCCGAGAGCGTTGACCGTTCTGCCGAGCATGGCGTCGCCGACCGGGACGCTGACGACGCTGCCCGTCCGTTTGACGGTGTCGCCCTCTTTGATCCCGGCGTCGTTTGACAGAAGCACGACCGACACCACGTTCTCCTCGAGGTTGAGCGCCATACCGGTCTCCCCGCCTTCAAAGACGAGAAGTTCGTTCGCCATGCAGTTCTCGAGTCCGTGGACCTTCGCGATCCCGTCGCCGACAAGAATGACCGTCCCCACTTCCGCCTGCTTCAGCCGGCTGTCGTAGGTACGGATCTGTTCCTTGATGATACTGCTGATTTCTTCGGGACGAAGTTTCAAGGTTATATGATCCTTTCGTTCGGATTCGGGCAGTCCCGCCGGAGCGGGGAAGCCGGGATACCCCGGCGTGCAAGCGGCCGTCTGCCCGTCGACCGCGGAAATATCAGAGTGTAAGGGAGGACAGGTCGGCTTTTACACCGTCGAGCCGCCGGCGCGCCGAGCCGTCGAGGAGCATCCCCGAGATCTCGACCTTGATCCCGCCGAGCAGCGACGCAGTTTGGTCTTCTCCCCGTCGGCGAGGGGGCGCGCGGAAACCACCTTCGCCACGGCGATCCCGCGATCCTCACGGTAGAGGCGCAGGTATTCGTCGAGGCAACCCGGGATCTCCCGGCTGTAACCGCGTTCGACCATCATCGAAAGGAAGTTGACGAGATACCGGTGTCCCCCGGCAAACGCCCGGACGACGGCGGAGGAGCGTTCCTCTTTGGTCAGGTCGGGCGAAGACAGAAGCGACAGGTACGCGGGATTGTCCCGCAGAACGCTTGCCGCCGTCCGCGTCTCTTCGAGCAGTTGATCCTCGATCCCGTCCTCGTGGGCGAGCAGCCAGAGCGCGGCGCCGTATTCCTTCGCAACGTCAGACACGGTCCCCGTCCTCCAGATCGCGGATGAACTGATCGATCATCTCGCGGTGATCCTCTTCCCGGATCTCGCGGCCGACCACCTTTTCGGCGATCTCGACCGAGATATCCGAGATCTCGTTCTTGACCTCGTTGAGCGCCTTTTTCCTTTCCTGGGCGATCTCCTCGTCGGCGCGGCGGCGCAGACGCTCCGCTTCGCTCTTCGCCTCGTCCACGATCTCCTCGGCGCGTTCGTTTGCGCGCTTGGTCGCGTCGAACACGATCTGCCGCGCGCTCTCGTCGGCGTTGCCGAGTTTGGCTGTGTACTCGTCCCGCGCAGTCTCCGCTTCCGCCTTCGCCGCTTCGGCGGAGCCGTAGAGGTCGTCCACCTGTGCGCGCCGTTCGGCAAGCGTCTTTTTCACGGGTTTGAAGAGAAATTTTTTCAGGATCAGATACAGGATCACGAGGTTCAATATCGAAATGATCATCTGCCAGAAGTTGACCGAGATAACTTCCAGAAATTTGCCCTCTGCAAAGAGCAGATGCGTCATGTCAGATACCCTCTTTCTCCGTCGGATAAGGGGAAGCCGCCCGACGGCGCGGCGCGGGGAGAATTACGGATTGGTCGACTTCGCCGCTTCGGCGAGTTCCTTGACCATTTCCTTGTTGTCGCTGATCAGGCTGACCAGTTTGTTGCCCATCAGGTTGGGGGCGACGAAGATCAGCAGGATCGCGATGACCAGCGCGTAAAGACCGGTGGTCTCCGCGACGGCGCAACCCATCAGCATCGTGGTCGTGACCGAACCCTTGCACTCGGGCTGACGGCCGATGATCTCACAGGACTTGCCGACGGCGTAGCCTTCCCCGATCGCGGGACCGATCCCGGCGATCATGGCGATACCGGCGCCGAGAGCGCAGGCGGCGAAGATAAGGGCGATTGCGAGTTCCATTGATTGTTCCTCCGTTTATTGTTCTTGGTGTGATTTACCGTTGTTACGTACTCTCTTTTTCGGGGGCGGCGAGCGAGATATAGAGCATGGTCAGCATGGCGAAGATGAACGCCTGCAGACACCCCGAGAAAAGATCGAAGTAGACCGAGAGAACGGCGGGAATGCCGATCTGGAAGAAGGGAATATCCCCGAGAAATCCGGGCAGCCAGCCGAAGACCACGGTCGAGAGACCGGCGAGCCCCGCGTAGACCAGCGTGGCGATGACGCCGCCGCTCATCACGTTTCCGTAGTGACGGAACGCCATCGAGATCGGGGTGGAAAATTCGCTCAGCACGTTAAAGGGCGCGAGCACCGGGATCGGTTCGAGAAATCCCTTGACGTAGGAGCCGAAGCCGGCTTTGAGTTTGTAGCGCGTGATCATCAGGAAGACCAGGATCGCCCACCCGCCGACCACGTTGATATCCGACGTCGGGGCGTACAGACCGAGCAGCGAAAGCAGGCTCGAGAACGCCGAGAGCATTAAGATCGCGCAGATGAAGGGCGGAAATCCGGCGTACCCCTCGCCCATCGTGCTGTTGACGAACCCCTCGACCTTCTCGACGATGAATTCGGCGAGCACCTGGCGCACCGACTTCCCGCGGGCGTGCATCCCCTGCGTCAAAAAGAGGCAGAAGAAGAGCAGGAAGAGAAGCACCAGAGCAGAGTTGACCTGCGACTCGGTAACGGGAAGGTCGCGGATCGGGGCGGGCAGGTTCTCGAAGGGGAGCGAGACCGTAAAATAGATCTGCGCGCCGGTGACCGTGATCCCCTCGCTCGGCGGCGTCAAAAAGAGGTTCAGGAGCATCCCGCCGACAAGCGGCAGGAGCATCAGGACGAACCAGAGCCGCGTCAGCACCCGGTCGCGCAGGGAGACCGGAGCGTCCTTATATTCGGTTTTCGTCGGTTCCGTCGTCCTCACTTCCTTTCTTTATCGGATTTTCGCCGTCCGTCTCTGCGGGCTCTTCCGGCTCGACCGGTTCATCCGGTTCGCCGGGCTCGTCCGCCTCCCCGGTATAGACCTGGAGAGCGGGGGCTTCGCGTTTGACGGCGACGGCACGCACGCCGATAATGACGCGCGGGAAAAAGATCGTGATCAGGGTCGAGATCCAGTTGAAGAGGATCGCGCCGACGGCAAGCGCCGCCAAAAGGAAAAACATACGCGAGATGCGCGAGAGTTTGAGCAACCCCTTCGCCGCCGCTTCCTCTTCGGGGGGATACGAGAGCGCGCGGGTCACGGTGACGGCGAGCAAAAAGAAGTTCAGGATCCCGGCAGAAGCCGAAAGGATCGCGCCGTACAGCACCTTCGCGGTGTACGCGCCGAGCGCGAAGAAGACGCCGATCTCCGCGGCGGTGAGCAGAAGCGTGCCGATCGAAACGTAGGCGATCTCACGCTTGACCGAACGGTCAAACTTCATCTTCGCTGTCTCCTTTCCCCTCGTCGGTTTTGTCGTCTTGGGCGGCTTTCCCGTAGGGCTCGTCCCGCGTCTCCCGGATAAAGGTTTTGAAGAAACGGTAGAAACTGCACCCCGAACTGACAAGCCCGAGCAGCAGCAGGACGACGATCAGCCAGACGCCGATCCCGTAGCGGTCGCACAGCCATACGCCGAGGAAGACCAGGATCAGCGGGGGCAGGATCACCGAGAGCCCGAACTGGGTCAGATAGCCGAGAAGACGGAGCGACGCGAGCAGGTCGTTTTTCTTTTTCATACCGTCTCCCTTCCGGATCTTCCAGACGATCCCGGTTCCCGAAAGCCAAACTACAACATCATATTATAGCATAACGCACGCGCCCGCGTCAACCTTTTTCCCGCTTTTTTTCGCGGGTTTTTCGGCGGGAACGCCGCGCTTTTCCGGTTTTAGCGGGCGGGGCGATCGGCGAGCCGTCGGTTTGGTCCCACCGCTCGCAAAAGTCGCGGGTATAGAGGAGACGCCCCGCCCGTTTGAGCGTGACCGTCCGCTCGACCGAAAGAACTTCGTCGCCCGGGGTGAACCGTACCGTATGGGCGTAGACCGCGGGGCGAAAAACGAAGCGGCGGCGGGCGGGGTCCGCCGCGCGGTATTCCTCCCGCAACCGGTCGGTAAACCGTCCCGTCAGGTAGGCTTCGCATTTTTCGGCGGCTTTCCCGTAAAACGCCGCCGCCCCGGTCTTTTCGTCTGCCTCGTCGAAAGCGGGGAACTCGATCCGCCAGAGCAGGAGCGGGACGCCCTCTTCGGTTTCGGCGCCGCTCCGGTGGAGCGTGGTCGGGGAGAGGCGTATGCGTTCGGTCTTTTTCACGGCGCTGTACCCTCCCTTTTTTCGGTCGGTACAGGGTATGCGTCTTCCATAATAAAAATGTGCGGCGCCCGACGGGCACCGCATTTGTCTCGCCGCGCGGCGCGAACCGCTTGCGCGGAATGATATATCGCGTTCGCGATATGATATACGGCACGGAAAATGCTCCGCGCCGTATGATATACGCGGCGACGCCGCGCATGATATATTGCGCCGGGCGGCGCAATATGAAGGTTACCAAACATACGCCGCAGCGTATATCACCCGCGTCAGCGGATATCATTGACCGCGCGGTCAGGTATCCTTGTGGGCGGAGAGGTAGAGACGGATGACCTGCGAGAGGGTCTCGGTCAGCGCCGCGCGCTCCTCGGGGGGCAGGACTTCGGTGCGCCGCCAGAGGTGGAGCAGCCGCTGTCCGTAGTCGTCGGAACCCGCGTCGAGCAGAAAGTCGGCGGCGTGGATCCCGAGCAGCGGCGCGATCTTCGCGAGTTGCTTCATATACGACGTGGAACGCCCCCGCCGCCAGTTGCTGACGGTCTTGGGAGGTCGATCAGGCGGAGCACTTTTTCCCGGATCCGTTCAGCGTCGTTTTCCATGTTCGTTTCCTTTCTGTTTGGCTGTCGCGGGTTTCTTGCGGCGTTTGACCGCCGAAAAGCCGAAAACCCCCACCTTTTCGCCGAGAGCGTAGTACTCCCCGTGCCCGAAGGCGAGCAGGTGCGCCCGCTCGAGGCGGAGTTTCCCGGTCTTGTCCATCAGACTTTCGTCGACCGAGACCGAGACGATCTCGGCGATGAAAACGTCGTGCGAACCCATCGGCAGGATCTCTTTTACCCGGCATTCGAGCGCGACGGGGCACTCGGCGACGGTCGGCGCGCTTACCTCGTCGGAGGGCAGGAGCGTGAAGTTGCACTTCTCGAACTTGTCGACCTTCGCCCCGGTAAAGGTGCCGCAGTAGTCGACCTGTCTTGCAAGAGACGCCGGGGGCAGGTGCAGGACGAATTCGCGGCTTTGTTCGAGCAGGCGGTACGAGTGGCGGCGCGGGCGCACCGAGATATAGGTGGTCGGCGGGATCGTCGCAAGGATCCCGGTCCACGCCACCGTGAGAACGTTCTTTTCGTCTCCCGCCGCCACCGTCACCAAAGCGGGCGGGACCGGCGCGGTCAGGGCGCCGCCCTTCAGTTTGATCCGTCCCATATCACTTCTTGTTCTGCATCGATTTCCACCCGGCGATAAGTAACGGCGCGGGCAGGAGTTTCGAGAGCAGGTGTTCGAGTTTCGTGTACCAGTTGGTCGTGTAGAGCGCCTTTCCGCGCAGGGCGGCTCTGACGGCGCCTCTTACGCAGCGGTCGGCTTTCAGCAGCGGTTTGCGCTTTTCCATCGGGGGCTTGTGGACGTCGTCGCCCTCCTTGTCCGCGACCGAGAAGAAGGCGGTGTCCACCCACCCGGGGCAGAAGACCGTGCAAGTGATCCCGAGGTGTTTGACCTCTTCGCGCAGCGCCCGCGAATAATGGAGAATGAAGGCCTTGCTCGACGCGTAGATATTGAAGTTCGGAAGCGGGCAGAAGACCGAGCCGCTCCCGAGTTCGACGATATGTCCGCCGCGGGATATATACGGGATCGCCATGCGCGTCACCGCGACCGCCCCTTTGACGTTGAGGTCGATCATCTTGAAAACGTCCTCGTCCGACACCTCGTCGAAGCGTCCGAACACCCCGAACCCGGCGGCAGAGATCACCCACGAAAGGGCGGGCGTCGCCTCGGCAAGTTCGTTTTTCAGGGCCGCAAGCCCCTCGGCGCTCGCAAGATCGGCGCAGACCACGCGCGCCGGAACGCCGAGTTCCCGCCCGAGTTCTTCCATCGGTTCGCGCCGCCGCGCCACGAGCCACAGTTCGTCGCACTCCCCGAGGGCGACCAGGCGGCGGGCGAATTCCCGACCCATACCCGAACTTGCCCCGGTGATCAGCGCGACCCGCTTGACGGGCGCCGCGTTGGTTTCGTTCATACCGTTCTCCTTCTCCCGGACGTACCGGAAAAGCGTTTCAGCAACGCCGGATTTTCTCGATCTCTCCTATGATTTCGGCAACCGCCCCCTCGGCGCACGTGGCTTTCGTCACCCGGTCGGCGGCAGCCTTGACCTCGTCGATCGCGTTGGCGACGGCAAAGCCGATATCGGCTTCTTTCAGCATCGGGATATCGTTCTCGTAGTCTCCGACCGTGACCAGAAGATCCGCCCCGGTCCTCTCTTTCAGGAAGCGGACGGCGCCGCCCTTGTTGCTCTCGCGGTTGATGAATTCCAGCCCGATCGGCCAACTGCGCGCGGCTTCAAAATCCGTCCCCGCGATGATCTTCCGTGCAAGATCGCGCAAGATCACGCCGTGCTCGCCGTCGTCGGTGACCAGCAGCGCCTTGTAGCAGGGGATATCCTCGATCTTCTCCCGGTTCATTCTGTACTCTTCCCGCGAGTAGGTCGCCGAGCCGCCCGCCCCCGCGGGGTACTGCAAAAAGTTCGCCGGGAAAGGGAAAGCGTCGAGGATCCGGTCGATATAGGAGAAGATCGAGCGGTCAAGGACCTGTTCGCGCAGAGTTTCGCCGCTCACGGGATCGACGATCAGCGCGCCGTTCAGGGCGATCAGGGCGGTGTTGGGGAAGACCTGTTCTTTGAAGGAGAGGATGTAGTTCGGGTAGCGACCCGAGCAGACGGTGAACAGTCCGCCGTTTTCCTGGAAGTAGCGGATCGCCGCCCGGTTCTCGGGACAGACCTCGTTTCCCGGGGCTTGGCGCCCGCTCGAAAGCGAACCGTCCCAGTCCGAGCAGATCAGCACGCCGTCAAAGATGCCCATGGGTTTTCTCCTTCGTTTTTCTTCTTCCGATTATACCATTTTCTCCCCGTAATGTCAATTCTCCCGCGCGAAAAAGCGCGCCCGCGACGCGCGCCCTTGACTTTCCGCGCCGTCTGTGCTAAACTGAAAAAAGAAACGTCCCGGAAGGAGAAACGATAAATGAAAACCGCAGCCAGACTGCTTGCTTTGCTTCTTTGCGCGCTGACGCTCGCTTTCTCTGTCGGCTGTTCGCTGATGCCGACGAACTCGGGCGGCGAAGGCGGGAAGGCGACCAAGGAACCCGCCCGCACCACCGCCGAGCAGACCGAAGACGCGAAGGAAGACGATCTGATTCAGGTGCGCACGCTCTTCCACGACCTGTACGCCTCGCTTACCAAGGCGGAGACCGCGGTCGTCTACGACGATCCCGGGATCGGGACCAAACTCCGCGCGTCCTCGACCCTGTGTAAAGACGGCGAGACCCTGACCTACAGCGCGAAGGTCGATCGGCTGAACCCCGCCGACGCCGAACGCTTCGTTACCGAAGAGACGCTCGATCCCGTCGTCGGAACGGCGGAAGAGATCCGCGCAAACTACGCCGGGCTCTTCGTCTGGGACCGCGTCGCGACCGGTTTGATCCTCGCGGCGCCGGAGGTTTCGCAGGGCTACGTTTCGTCCCCCGTCATCCACACGGGCGACGGGGAGAAGACGCTGACCGCCGGCGTTCCCGACGATCAACTGGAAAACTTCTTCGGCATCGCGCCGACCGGCGTGACGGGTATGGAGATCGCCGTCGCCTACACCGATACCGCGATCCGCACCCTGACCCTTTCCTACAGCCAGAACGACGTCCCGGTCACGGTGACGGTGACGTATACGTATTGACAAAAGCGACCGACACAAACAGAGACAGGGCGTCCCCGCGGGGACGCCCTTTGCGCTGGTGCGGGTAAAAAGACCATAACCCGCACAGCCTTGCGGTCGTAAGAAACGGACGGTAACGCTTTTCGGTAAAACGGGTGATAATAGTTTTTCGAAAAATATTGCTTTTTCATTCAAAAAGGAATATACTTGTTTTCGAAGGCTTTACATACAAAAATCTTAAACTTTGACGGAGAACCTTTCATATGAAAATTCGTCCTTTTTTACGGTTTCCCGGATTTCGCTACAAAGCCCTGACGCTCAGTTACGACGACTGTTTCATCTACGATATCCGCTTGAAGAAAATACTCGACGCCTACAATATCAAATGCACGTTCAACGTTCCCTCCGATTGGCTTCGGGATTGCGACAAACCCAAACGCAAATTGATGACCAAGCAGGAAGCGCTGGATCTGTATTCCGACGGTAAGTGCGAAGTTGCCTGCCACGGTTCCCGTCACCTTCCCCTTGCGGAAATGCCCTTTGAAATGGGGACGCAGGATATCATTTCCAACCGTCTGACGTTGGAAAAAATGTTTGGCGGCGTGGTAAAAGGATGCGCTTACGCCCGCGGCTCCGTGAACGAACGAGCCGTGGAGATCTTGCGCTGCTGCGGCATCGAATATGCCAGAACCATCGACAATACGGGCAATTTTGATCTTCCCGAAGATTGGCTTCGTTGGAATCCCACCTGTCACCACGACGATCCCCGTTTGATGGAGTTGGCGGAACAATTTGCAAAGCCCTACAATACCAAACAGTACGTGTGGAATAAACACCCCGAACTCTTTTATCTGTGGGGACACTCCTACGAATTCAACGACGAAAACAACTGGGAAGTGTTGGAGAACTTCTGCAAAGCGGTCAGCAACCGCGATTATATCTGGTACGCCACCAACGGTGAAATCGCGACCTACGTCAAAGCGTACGACGCGTTGCGGTTCTCCGCCGACGGAAACACGGTTCAAAACCCCACCTGCACCGACGTCTACGTTTCCTGCTTTGAAAACGACTATTTCATTCCCGCCGGAAAAACCGTCGTTTTAAAAGTCTGATTATTCCGCTTTTATCTTCTCGATTCGACTCCGGAAACGGCATCGCGCCGACCGACGTGACGGGCTTGGAGATCGCCGTCGCCTACACCGAAACCGCGATCCGCGCCACCCGTTTTCTTCGGCTCGCACCGTCGCGAGCCCTTTTCTTCTTTTTTTCAAAAAGACCTTGACAAACCCCGGCGGGTGTGATATGATATTCAAGCATTCCGAAACGCGGGTTTGGCGGAATTGGCAGACGCGTAAGATTCAGGTTCTTATGACCGCAAGGTTGTGAAGGTTCAAGTCCTTTAACCCGCACCATAACTGGACTAGTAATTGATACAATTTGTCGATTGCCAGTCCTTTTATTTATGCTCGAAATAGGCAAATATCCCTTATTTTTGCTATAAAA
>CACYZS010000120.1 GCA_902778985.1 uncultured Ruminococcus sp. | reverse complement strand
CCTCGACGAACGAGCCGAGCAGGTTGCACAGGATCCGGCGGAAATACTCGTGCCGGGGGTAGGAGACGAAACTGCGCGAGTCGGTCAGCATCCCGACGAAGCAGCCGAGCACGCCGAGGTTCCCGAACGCCTTGAGTTGCGCTTCCATCCCGTCGCGCTGATCGTTGAACCACCAACCCGAACCCAGTTGGATCTTCGATTTGTACGGCGGGCGCTGGAAGTTGCCCATACAGGTCGCGAGCGTGTAGTTATCGTTCGGGTTCAGCGAATAGAGGATGGTCTTCGGGAGTTCGTCGGTCGCATCCAGCGAGTTCAGCAAACGGTTGATATTTTCGGAGGTGCGAGGATCGTTGATGCTGTCAAACCCGGCGTCCGGACCGAGTTCGGCAAAGGCGCGGGCGTTGTTGTTGCGGATCGCCCCGGTGTGGATCTGGAGCGCCCAGCCGCGGCGACAGTACTCGCGCGCGCAGAACCGGATCACCGCGGTCTGGTAGATCTCCGCTTCCTCCCGCGTGACGGTCTCCCCCGCGAGCGCGCGGGCAAAGATCGGGGCGGGATCGCCCTCGGCGTAGGGAACGTAGTCAAGACCGTGATCCGAGAGCCGGCATCCGTTCTCGTGGAAGAAATCGATCCGGCAGCGGAGCCATTCGAGTAGTTCCCCGTAGGTTTTCGCCCCGGTCTTTCCAACGTAGGGAAGGAAGGTATCTTTGTGGATATTCACGGCTTTGTCGGGACGGAACGCGGGCAAAACGCGCGTCATCATCCCCGACGCCTTGATCTCGCGGTGATAGTGCAGATCGTCCATGGGATCGTCGGTCGTGCAGATCACCTCGACGTTCGAGCGCGCGATCAGTCCGCGGGCGGTGTAGCCGTCCGACTGCAGCAGGGCGTTCGCCTTGTCGTAGATCCGCTTCGCCGACTCGGGCGTCAGCATCTCGTCGATATCAAAATAGCGTTTCAGTTCCAGTTGCGTCCAGTGCAAAAGCGGGTTCCCGATCGCCATGGGGAGCGCGGTCGCGTAGGCGAGAAACTTGTCCCAATCGGGGGCGTCGCCCGTGATGTATTTCTCCTCGATCCCGAACGAGCGCATCATCCGCCATTTGTAGTGGTCGCCGCCGAGCATCAGTTCGGTGATCCCCGAGAAGCGGTGGTCCTCAGCGATCTCTGCGGGCGAAATGTGGCAGTGGTAGTCGATGATCGGCAGCCCTTCCGCGTACTTGTGGTAGAGTTTCTTCGCGGTCTTGCCGTTCAGCATAAAGTCTTCGGAAAAGAAGTTCATAAGAGTATACCGTCCTTGCTTTCGTACTATCTATATTATAGCGACTGACGGCGGGGAAAGCAAGATTTTTTTATCCGATCGTACGTTTTTTCGCGTCGCGCCGGATAAATCTCTTTGCGAGTCTTGACAACGGGGCGGGACGTGATATAATGGAGAGGAAAAACGCCCGAAGGGCGGGGAAGGAGACCGCATGATCGCATACGACCAGCATCTGCACACGCACTGTTCGCACGATTCGAAGGAAAGTTTCGACGCGATCTGCCTTGCCGCCCGGGCACGGGGGCTTTCGGGCGTTGCGATCACCGACCACGCCGACCTGTTCGGCGTCGATCCCGCCGAGACGCGCGATCGGATCGCCCGCTCGGTCCGTGAGGCGACCGAGGCAAGGGAACGCTACCCCGACCTGTCGATTTCGCGCGGGGTGGAGATCGGGGACTATTTCGCGTCGCCGGACGGCGGACGCTCGGTCCTGTCGCTTGCCGACTTCGATCTTGTGATCGGATCGGTCCACTGTCTTTCGTTCGGGCGGCTGAACGACGCTTACTCGCGCTGTGATTTCGGGGACGCGTGGAGCGACGAGGAGATCGAAGGGCTGTTTTCACACTACCTGTCGCTTCTTTTGACGATGGTGGAGACGAACGACTTCGACGTGCTCGCGCACCTGACCTGTCCGCTCCGCTACCTCGTCGGAAAGTACCGCCGCAAGGTCGACCTCTCCCGCCACCACGACGTGATCGCCGCGATCCTCTCTGCCGTGATCCGGCGCGGCGCTGCGCTCGAGGTCAACACTTCGGGACTCACGGACGACGTGCCGGGAGGGATAATGATGCCCGACGAGTCGATCCTCTCGCTCTATCGCGACCTCGGCGGGAAAAGGATCACGTTCGGTTCCGACGCGCATATCGCCGCGCGTGTCGGAGCAGGCTTCCGCGAAGCCGAAAAACGCGTCGCGTCCCTCGGGTTCACAGGCTATACCGTCTACCGGAAGCGCGAGCCGATCGAGGTTCCCTTCTGACGGCGGATCAAGAAAAGAAAAAACCGCCCCCGGCGCGCAAAACGCCGGGGGCGGGGATATTATAACGCGGATCAGACCACCTGATCAAACTCGATCAGGGTCAGTCCCGGGTTCTTCTCTTCCGCCCAACGGATCTCGTAGTCGGCGGTAAAGATCAGGAGGTTCCGCCCCTTCAGGTCGGTCACGCGGCGGGTCGACTGCATCAGTTTCAGCCCCGCGGGATCCACCCCTTCGGGCAGATAGCGGATCAGGGTGTGCGGCAGATCCGAGCGGCGGTACTTCACGCCGTACTCGCTCTCCATACGGAACTCGAGCACGTCGAACTGAAGTATGCCGACCACCCCGACGGTGACGCGTTCCATACCCATTCCGGGCTCGAGGAAGATGCGGATCGCGCCCTCTTCGGCGATCTGCTCCATTCCCTTGGCGAACTGCTTGCGCTTCATCGAGTCGATCTGCTCGACAACGGCGAAATGCTCGGGCGCGAAGGTCGGGATCCCCGCGTAGCGGATCTCCTTACCGATCTCGCAGACCGTGTCCCCGATCGAGTAGATGCCGGGATCGAATACGCCGACGATGTCCCCGGCGTACGCCTCGTCGATCACCTCGCGCTCCTGCGCCATCATCTGCTGGGGCTGCGAGAGTTTCACGTTCTTGCCGGTGCGCACGTGGCGGTACTCTTTTCCGCGCTCGAACTTACCCGAACAGATGCGGAAGAAGGCGATGCGGTCGCGGTGCGCTTTGTTCATGTTCGCCTGGATCTTGAACACGAACGCCGAAAACCCCTCCTCAACCGGGTCGATTTCGCGACCCTCGGAGACGTGCGGCAGAGGGGAAGGGGTCATTTTGAGGAAGTTTTGCAGGAAGGTCTCGACGCCGAAATTGTTGAGCGCCGAGCCGAAGAAGACGGGCGAGAGTTTGCCGCTCCGGACGCGTTCGAGATCGAACTCGTAACTCGCCACGTCGAGCAACTCGACCTGCTCGACGAGTTTTTCGCGGGCGAACGAACCGATCAGTTCGTCCATCTTCGCGGTGTCGGTCACGTCGCACTCGATCGCCTGCAGCCGCTCGCGTCCGCGGTGGAATTCGTCGAAGACCTCGATGCAGCGTTTCCGGCGGTCGAAGACGCCGCGGAAGTCGCGCCCGCACCCGATCGGCCAGTTGACGGGATAGGTCCCGATGCCGAACTCCTTTTCGAGTTCGTCGAGCAGGTCGAAGGGATCGCGCGCCTCGCGGTCGAGTTTGTTGATGAAGGTGAAGATCGGAATGCCGCGCAGGGCGCAGACGCGGAAGAGTTTTCTCGTCTGGGGCTCAATGCCCTTCGCCGCGTCGATCACCATGACGGCGCTGTCCGCCGCCATCAGCGTCCGGTAGGTGTCCTCCGAGAAGTCCTGGTGCCCCGGGGTGTCGAGGATGTTGACGCAGTAGCCGTCGTACTCGAACTGGAGCACGGAAGACGTGACCGAGATCCCGCGCTTCTTTTCGATCTCCATCCAGTCGGAGGTCGCGTGGCGGTCGCCCTGCTTGCCCTTGACCGATCCGGCGGACTGGATCGCGCCGCCGTAGAGCAGGAACTTTTCGGTCAGCGTGGTTTTACCGGCGTCGGGGTGCGAGATGATCGCAAAGGTGCGGCGCCGGCGTATTTCGTTTTCATAATCCATGGGAGTATTGATCCTTTCCGTAATTTTGGGTGTCGCGTCGGGTGAAAGGATCGCGTTACAAGTGGTTCATCCGCTGTCCCCCGACCACGATCTCGCAGTCGGCGGGGTAGACCGAGTCTTTTAAGATGACCTCACCCACCGAGTCGCAGACGATCTTGCCCGAGAGCGGGTTCTTGATCGAGAGGACGTTCCCGCGGATGTTCGCCGTGACCGAGGAATACTCGAACGAGAGGTCGCAGCCCTCGGTCTCGCAGTCGATCAGTGTCAGGTCGCGGCAGTAGCAGAGGGGTTGGGTGCCGATGATCTTACAGCGGATCAACGTCAAGTTCTCGGAGTACCAGCCGAGATACTCGCCCCGGATCACGCTGTCGCGGACGGTGACGTTCTTGGTGTGCCAGAAGGCGTCCTTGGTGTCGAGGGTGCTTTCGGCGATCTCGGCGTCCTTGACGTACTGGAAGGCGTACTTGCCCGAAAAGCGCAGCCCGCGCGCGACGATCCGGGAACTGCCGAGGAAGGCGTACTCGCCCGAAAGCGAGGTGTCGAAGAGGTTGATCTTCCGGGTCCGCCACCCGAACTCGGGCGATCGCGGAACGCCTTGACGCCGTGCATTTTGCAGCCGTCCATCGTTACGTCCTTGTCGTACCAGAAGGGTGCGCGGCAGGTCTCGGTCATCTCGCAGTTCCTGACCGTCAGAGCGACGTCGTGCCAGAAGGGATAGCGCAGGGCGAAATACGAATCGAGAACGGTGATCTGCCGCCCCTCTTTCAGGGCGGACTCCCCGTCTTCTTCTCCCTCAAAACGGCAATTCTCGACCTGAAGACCGCGCGCTCCGTAGAGCGCCCGCTCTTCGCCGAACCGTTGGTTTTCCACTTTTTCGATCGGCTTGACCGGTCTGATCGGTTTGAACTTCATAGATTTTTCTCCGTCTTTTTCAAGTTGGTTCCTACCGTCTTATTATAGCAGACACAGAACGGAAAATCAATCGTCCGTCTTGACTTTTTTTCTCCGGAATGTTATACTGTTGACTGCATATCAAGCCGATGTGGCGGAATTGGCAGACGCCTCGGACTTAAAATCCGATGGGACTCAACTCCCGTACCGGTTCAAGCCCGGTCATCGGCACCATTGAAAAGCGTGGGCACGGCGAAGTCCGTGCCCACGCTTTTCAATCGCACCGCTTCCCGCTCGAACCGGTCTTGTTTGCGCCTGCGCAAACAAAGAACTCGCGCCCATCCGATCGAGCCGGCGAATTGCTGTGTCCGGGCGCGAGTGCACCGGTAGCGCGCCGAGAGGCGCGCGTCAAGCCCGGTCATCGGCACCCGCTGCCTGCTTGCCCGGTCATCGGTACCGCTTCCCGCTCGACCGGTCATCGGCATCGCTTCCCGCTTGACCGGTCATCGGCACCGCTTCCCGCTCGACCGGTCATCGGCACCCGCTGCCTTTACTTTTCCGCACCCCCTTGCATTTCTTTTTTCAAAGTGTTATAATTATTCTATCGAACTATACCCGCGCGAAAACGCGCGTCTGTGCGGGCGGGGTATGCCCGTACGTATTCTGAAAGGAGAACGCCATGTCTCTCTCTCGTTTTCTTGCTCTGCTTCTCGCTTTCTTCCTCGGATTTCTGTCCTGTATCGGGGCGATCTTCGGGGCGGGGTACTATGCCTATTCCCGCGTCTCGTTTGACAAACTCGAAAAATGGGGCGTCGTCTCGGTAGACGAGGGGCAGTACGTCGACGAGGACGCCGAAGTCGACCTGACCGCCATGACCATCAAGGCGTTCATTTCCGAGATCAAGGAACTTCGCGACCTCGACCAGACGGTCTCGATCGACCTGCTCGTCGAGCGCTGGGGCTTGAAAATCCCCGACGAGATCATGGAAAAGATCCCGGCGGGCGTCCGTTCGCTCGCGGTGAAGGAGATCTTCTCGCCAAGCGGGCTGTCGGCGATCCTCGAACATACCGACGTGTCCTACCTGTTCCAGTTCCTGCCGGCGGACGTTCTGGCGGAGCCGGCGCGCGAGACGCTGGCGGGGAAAACCCTAAAAGAGGTCGTCGACCTGAAACTGACCGACCTGCTCTCCGGTATGAAACTCGGGTATCTGGTCGGCGTGCAGTACGAAAAGGACTCTTCCGGGCATTATCTGCCCGTCTACAAAGACCCCTCGAACCCTACGCTGCTCGAACTGTTCGGCTCGATCGACCTCGGCAAGGCGCTTGACGTGGTCGGCAACGGCGGCGATATGCTCGCCGTCATCAACGACGGTATGAACGACGTGATGCTCGACCTTCTGATGAAGAGCATCTCGAGCGGCGATAACGCGACCCTGAACACCATCCTCGCGGGCAAGACCATCGGCGACGTCATCGTCGAGGACGAGGCGACCGGGGCGCTGTCGCTCGATATCGGCGTTCTGATCAACGGGCGGAAGGTCGGCGACCTGCTCGGCTATACCCCCGTCTACTACAACGACGACGCCTCGACCGGGATCATCGTCGACTGGCTCGACGGCGAGGGCGACCGCGTCAAGGGCGTGATGCGCGCGCTTGCCGACGGTACGGTGAACGGAATGGGCGAAGACGGGCTGGATACCGACGCGCTGCTCGTGAATTCCTACATCGGCTTCTTCCAGGAGTTCGATCCGGTCTACGACGCGTCGGGCAACATCACCGGCTGGCTCGACGGCGGCAATCCCCCCGACCGCGTCAACCGTACGCTCGCAAACAAGAAACTGACGACGCTGCTGGACGGCGGCTTCTCGACCGACGACCTGATCGCCGGGCTGTACGTCGGCGACCTGATGGGCTATACCCCCGTCGAGGACGGCGAGGGCAACATCGTCGGCTGGAAGGACGGCAACGGCGGAGATCTTGACCGCGTGACCGAGGCGCTCGCCAAACAGAAGGTCGAAGACCTGACCAGCGGCGATTTCTCGGTCGACGACGCCCTCGCGGGACTGTACGTCGGTGACCTGATGAAATATACCCCCGTCAAAGACGGCGAAGGCAACATCATCGGTTGGAAAGACGCGAACGGCGAGGATCTGGACCGCGTGTCCGAGTCGCTTGCCAAGAAGGAGATCACCGAACTGACCGGCGGCGACTTCGAGGTCGCGGACGCGCTCGAAGGACTGTACGTCGGCGACCTGCTGAAATACACGCCGGTCAAGGACGATCCCGTCGATCCCGAAAAGGTCACCGGCTGGCTCGATAAGGACAACAAACCCGTGACGGGTTTGGATCGCGCGACGGCGAACATCGACCTCAAGCGTCTGATCGACGACGACACCTACAAGGTGGCGGACGCCTTCGACGAGGTGTACCTCGGCGAAGCGATGGGCTATTTCCACGACGCCGATCCGCTTCCGAAGGTCGATCCGCTCGACGAGAACGAGGCGATCCGTTACCAGTGGTACAAGACCAAGGACGCCGTGAGCGGCGACCTGTCCAACCCGACGGCGGGCATCGAACAGAAACTCTCGAACTACTTCCTCGGCGACCTGATCGACGGGAAGATCACCTCCGACGACCTGACCAAGGGGATGCCGCTCCACGAACTGCTGAACCTGCACGCGGTCGACACCCCGCTCTACGACAACGCGGGCGATCCGATGCTCTACACGACCGGCGACCATATCGGCGAACAGGCGACGGTCAAGATCTGGTACGACAAGAACAACGTCAAGCAATCCGACACCATTTCCTCTCTCGCCTACTGTACGATCGACGGCATCTCGTCGCAGGTCAACGACGTCAAGGTCGGCGGCGTGACCGGTCTTACCCTCTTTGAAGGGAACTGGTACAAAGCCGAGTTCCGCAACTTCGGCGTCGACGACGACCGATACTGCCTGTCGGCGGCGTCGGGCGTGCTGCCGTCCCTTGCCGATCTTTCGATCGGCGACCTCAGCAACAACGACACCG
>CACYZS010000119.1 GCA_902778985.1 uncultured Ruminococcus sp. | reverse complement strand
CGGCGGCTGTGAACCATGTCAGGCGGGGAACCGAGCAGCATTAAGCGGTTTGTCCGATGTGCCGGAAGGGCGCCTGTCCGGAGCAGCGAGGGCGGTTAACGTATGTAGGAGCATTCTCGACGGAGCGGTGTATGGCTCTGTCCGACGTCCGGAATCTGCCGTCCGGCAGATCGGGGCTGTCGCATTTTCGGTCTCGATCCGATGCGACGCCCTTTTTCTTTGCGTTCCGAATCCGGGAAAGGAGACTGCGTATGTATAGGGCACTGTATCGTAAGTGGAGACCTTCGACCTTCGACGACGTCGTGGGTCAGTCCCAGGTGACCGATATCCTGAAATACCAGGTGGCGGAGAACCGCGTTTCGCACGCCTACCTTTTCTGCGGTTCGCGCGGTACCGGTAAGACCTCGTGCGCAAAGATCCTTGCCAAGGCGGTCAACTGTCTCCACCCCGTGAACGGCAATCCCTGCAACGAGTGCGAGGCGTGTAAGTCGATCGACGCGGGGATCGCGACCGACGTGATCGAAATGGACGCCGCGAGCAACAACGGCGTCGACAACGTCCGGGACATGAAGGAAGAGATCGTCTTTACCCCGGCGGACCTGAAATACCGCGTCTACATCATCGACGAGGTTCACATGATGAGCGGCAGCGCTTTCAACGCGCTTCTGAAAACGCTGGAAGAGCCGCCCGCCTACGTTCTGTTTATCCTTGCGACGACCGAACTGAACAAACTGCCCGCGACCATCGTTTCGCGGTGCCAGCGGTTCGATTTCCGCCGCTTGTCTTCCGACAATATCGTCGGGCATCTGGGGAAGATCTCCAAAAGCGAGGGGATCGACCTGACCGACGCGGGCGCGCGCATCATCGCGCGTATGTCGCTCGGCGGTATGCGCGACGCGATCAGTCTTCTGGAACTCTGCGCCGGCACCAATGAAACGGTCAACGAGGAACTCGTTACCCGCGTTCTCGGCGTCGGGGGCGGGGAACTCCCGGGGCAGATCGTCGACGCGGCGTCCGACCGCGACTATCCGACGCTCTACCGTCTTCTGTCCGACGTCGTCAACTCGGCGCAGGACCTGACGGTTTTCTTTACCGAACTGATCTCCTACTATCGCGACCTCGTGGTCGTGAAGACTCTGGGGGACGGTGCGGCGACCTATCTTGATCTTTCCGACGCGTCTTTCCGCTCTCTTTCCGAGAGGGCAAAACGCATCCCGCTCGGGCGGCTCCTTTACCAGAGCCGTTTGCTCGAAGAGACGCTCGAGATCCTTCGCCGCGGGAGCGGCGACCGCCGCGCGACGGCGGAACTTGCCCTAACGCGCCTGTCCGAACCGCGGCTTTCCACGTCCCCCGACGCGCTGCTTGCGCGGATCGAGGAACTGGAAAAGCAGGTCGCGCTTCTCCGTGCGGGAGGGACCGTGCCGCAGCAGGCGGCAAAGAAAGCGTCCCCCGACGTGTCAAGTTCGCCCGCCGCCGAAAAGGCAGCGCCGAAAGAGGAGAAAAAGCCGACGCCGGAAGTGACGCCCGTGGAGACCCCAGCGCCCGAAAAGAAGAGCGCAAAGTGGGACGCGGATACCGCACAGATACCGAAATGGAACCTGATCCTTGATGAATTCGGGAGGATCAAGCCCTCGCTCGTACCCTTTATGCGCGGTTCAAGCGCGTCGATTTCCGACGGCGTGGCGACGGTCACGCTTACGGTCGGGATGTTCCTGTCTCTTGTCGACGGGGACGAGACGGCGAAAACCGTTCTGCTGAGTTTGCTTTCCGAACACGGCTCGCCGGCTTCGTCGATCCGCTTCGTGTCGGGGGGACAAAAGAAGAATAACGACGGTCAGATCGAATTCTGACCGGGGAGGAGAAGGATATGAAAGTCAGACTTCCGCAAGGGAACGGCGGCGCCGGCAATATGCAGCAGTTGATGAAGCAGGCGCAGCAGATGCAGGAGGATATGGCAAACCTGCAGGCGGAACTGGAGACGCGCGAATACGAGGTCTCTGCGGGCGGCGGAGCCGTCACGGTGAAGATCAACGGGAAGAAAGAGATCACGGGGCTTGAGATCGATCCCGAGATCGTCGATCCCGATGATATCGAGACCATGGCGGACATCATCATCGCCGGCGTCAATGAGGCGATCCGTACCGTGACCGATACGGCGAACGCCGAAATGGAGAAGATCACCGGTCAGATGCCCGGGCTCGGCGGCGGTCTTGGCGGGTTCGGCTTCTGATGGCGGAGTATATCGCGCCGCTTCAGCGGCTGATCGACGAATTCCGCCGTCTCCCCGGCATCGGGGGGAAAACGGCGGTACGCCTCGCGTTCTCGGTCGTTTCGGGAAGCGAAGAGGCGGCAGAGTCTTTTTCCGAGGCGATTTTGCGCGCCAAACGCGAGATCAAGACCTGTCGGCGTTGCTGCAACATGTCGGAGGGCGATCTTTGTCCCGTCTGCTCCGACCTTGACCGCGACGGCGGGATCGTCTGCGTGGTTGAAGACGCGCGCGACGTGATGGCGATGGAACGCGTTCGCGACTATCGCGGCACCTACCACGTTCTCGGCGGGGCGCTCTCTCCCATGAACGGGATCGGTCCCGATTCGCTCCATATCAAAGAATTGCTCGCCCGTCTGGAAGACGAGGAGATCAGGGAAGTGATCCTCGCCACCAATCCTACGGTCGAGGGCGAGGCGACCGCCATGTATCTGGCGCGTCTGCTCGCGCCGTTCAGCGTTAAAGTCACGCGTCTTGCCTACGGTATCCCCGTGGGCGGAGACCTGGAATACGCCGACGAGGTCACGCTTCACCGCGCCATGACCGGGCGGCAGACGATCGATTAAGATCCGAAAGGAAACACGTTCCGTATGCAAGCATTTATGCCTTATCTCTGGCTCGGCGTCGTGTTCTGCGCCGCGATCGCGGAAGCGATCGGTAAGAGGATGATCGCGCTCTGGCTGATCCCGGGGGGCGTCGTCGCTTCGGTTCTCGCTTTCCTGCGTTTGCCCACCTGGGCGCAGATACTTGCGTTCGTCGTCGTTTCCACGCTCTGCTGCTTCCTGTTTTTCCGTCTGATGACGCTCCGGAATGGGAAGACCGGACGGAGCGGCGGAGCCGACGAACTGATCGGGCTTACCGGAAAGGTGGTCGAAACGATCGACAACCTCGCGGGTTGCGGGCTCGTTTCGGTCAACGGCGAAGAGTGGGCGGCGCGGTCGATCGACTATGACGGCATGATCGAAGAGGGGACCGAAGTTTCGGTCGTCGCAGTCGAGGGCGTTCGCCTGATCTGCCGGGAGATCTGACCGCCCGGAAGACGCCCGAAAGAACGCTCTTTTCCGGGCGGATTTTTCCCCGTTTTTATTTTGCAAAACCACTTGACAAAGGAATAGCGATTTGCTATAATTATTGTCGTTTCACGGAAATGTACCTTTAGCTCAGTTGGATAGAGCAACTGCCTTCTAAGCAGTAGGTCGAGGGTTCGAATCCCCCAAGGTACGCCACGGCACGGAGGATGTAGCTCAGTTGGTGGCAGCGCCAGGTTGTGGCCCTGGAGGTCGTGGGTTCGAGTCCCATCATTCTCCCCAAAAGCAAGCACCGCGCCCTTGTGGCGCGGTGCTTTCTTTTGGGGAGAACTCGGTCCTCCTCGAACCCACCGAGTTTTCGCCGCAGAGCGGGGAAAACTCTAAGCGTCCCGCCATCCTATTTTGCTCTTTTTAATTAATCGTCGGGCGGGACGTGGGGGTAGCGCCGCCTGCCGGGCGGCGCGTCGAGTCCCAATCCGTGTAACATTTCACGTATTCCATACATAGTTTTTCATTAACATTTTGTTGAAAAAAACGCTCCTATGTGTTATAATGAAGAAAAAAGATAGGGGAACCCGTATGCTGATATTCAACGATCTGCACGATCTGTACGCCGTTTTCGTCAATATCCGTTCGGATCCGGGCAATCCGAAAAACGCCGATATTGTAAATGCGGTGTCTGACGTTCTCAAAGACCGGAATTCCAAGGGCGGATGCAACGCGTTTCGCGTAGCGCTTCGGCCGCTCGGCGATCTCGGCGAACCCTACCGGTTCGTTTCGGTCGATAACGTCTATACGTATTTCCCGGGGATCCTTAAAAACCCCGTCTATTACGACTTCCTTGCCGACGCTTGCGACGAACTGGCGAGCGTGATCGGATCCGGGAATCTTGAACGCGTGGAAGACCTTGCAGACGCCCTGCACAATATCCCGATTCTGTTGACCGATCCGGAAATGAAGAGCCTTCCGAAACAGATCCGGAAATACGATCTCAAATTTTACAGGGATAAGTGGGACAAGACCTTTCTCCGTTTTTACGATAAACTTTAACTCGCATTTTCAATAATCTTGACGTTTAAGAAGGATTTAAATATGAAAACTTTCCGTCTTTCCCGGCTGATCTGTTTCGCGATCGGCGCGATCCTGCTGCTGATCTTCAACGAATGCTTTTTGCACAATCTGCGCTGGTTCATCGGCGGGTTGATCGTCGTGTACGGTACACTCGGCATCCTCGCGCTTACGCTTGAAAAAGTGAAGCCGATTTACGAGGGGCACGGATTCCTGTTCTACGCGGTCGAGATCCTGCTCGGGCTGACGACGCTGTTCTTCATTGAAGAGTATGAGACGGTTTGCATCATCTGGGCGGTTTGGTCGATCCTTCGTGAGTCGGTCGAGTTGCAGG
>CACYZS010000118.1 GCA_902778985.1 uncultured Ruminococcus sp. | reverse complement strand
TGCGAGGCGCGCAACCTCGGCATGATCCTAAAACTGATCGGACACAGAAAGTCGATCAAGGAATGTACCGTTTACGCCTCCTCCGACCTCTACTTTTCCGCCATCACCCCGTCGGCGACCGGCGGACAACCCGCCGCCGCCTACTATATGACCAAGGACGGCGTACCGCTCTCGCAGTCGTCGGCGATCCTGGTCCTGAACGTCTCGATCTACACGCTCGGACTGCTCGTGATCGGGCTGCTCGCCCTGTTCATCCGCCCCGACTTCTATTCGGGGTTTGACAAGAAAGAGATCCTCTGCTTCTGGCTCGGGATCGGGTTCCACGGGCTTCTGATCCTGGCGTGTCTGGTCTTCATGTTCTCGAAGCGGATGGTCCTTCTGGTCGGGAACCTGGTGATCCGGCTGCTTTCGGCGCTCCACATCTTCAAGGACCGCGACGCCAAACTCGCCTCGTACCGCGCCTCGATCGCCAACTACCGCGCGTGCGTGCAGATCATACGCGAGAACCCCGCGATCATCTTCCGATTGCTGTTCTACTCGGTGATGCAGCGGGTGCTCCTGATGCCCATCACCTACCTGACCTTCCTCGCCTGCGGCGTCAAGGTCGGCTTCGTCGATACGATGGTGATGCAGGCGTACTGCACGGTCGGCGCGTCCGCCATTCCGCTCCCCGGCGCGGTCGGGATCTCCGAGACCCTGTTCGTCGATATGTTTTCGGCGTTCCCGGCGTTCGAGGGGCAGAACTCGCTTCTGATGTACGTGATGATCCTGTCGCGGAGCGTCTCGGGTTATCTCGCGATCGTCTTCTGCGGCTATATCACCATGAGCCACCATATCCGCTCGATCGTTCGCGCCGGGCGCACCGACGCCGATCTGGGCGAGGACGTTGAAGCCGATATCCCCGAAGCGAAGGAGATCGCCGTCGAGGAACAGCCGGTGGGACCGGCGACCGAACCGGAACAGCCCGCGCCGCCCGAACCCGAACCGCAACCGGACGGGGAGACGCCGCCGGACGAATCGCCGCCGGACGAATCGCCCGAACCCGATCCGTTTTTGCGGGACGATCCGTCGGACCGGACCGAAGAAACCAATTGACACGGAGCCGCCTCCGAAACCGAAGCGTGGCTCCGTCGTATTTTGAAACGGGAGAAGACCTATGAAACTGCAAAACTATTCCGTCATGCCCCTGATCCCCGAAAAGATCGGGGAGATCTGCGACGATATCGAGCGGCAGGTCAAGGAACGCATCTGTTCCGTGCCGCTCTTCATGATGACGTTGGTCCCGGTCGGGACGCCGCCGAGGAAAGAGGCGGAATACCTGTGTGAATCGTTCGATCTTTTCCGCGACCGGCTGGCGGAGCGGGGGATCGCGGCGGGGATTTTGGTGCAGGCGTCGCTCGGGCACGACGGGCGGCATCTTCCCGAACCCTCGCCCTTCACCAAACTCGTGCGGCTCTCGGACGGGGTCTCGCCCGAGATCTGCTGTCCCGCCGATCCCGCGTTCCGGGCGCATTTCCGCGCCGTGTTCCGGACGCTCGCGTCCCACCGCCCCTCGGTGATCATGCTCGACGACGACTACCGCCTGATGGCGCGTCCGGGCAGAGGGTGCGCGTGCGAACGCCACATGGCGGAGTTCAACCGCCGCGCCGGAACGTCGCTTACGCGCGAACAACTCTGGGAGCATATCTCGGAGAAGGGGGCGAACGATCCCCTGACCAAGATCTACATTCAGACGCAGATCGACTCTCTGATCGACTGCGTCCGCGAGATGCGGGCGGGCGTCGACGAGATCGACCCGAAGATCCCCGGCGCCTACTGCACCTGCGGGAACAGTTGCGAAGGGGCGGCGGAGATCGCCTCGATCTTGGCGGGAGAGGGGAACCCGTCGGTCGTCCGGCTCAACAACGCCAACTACACGTCCCCCGGCGCCCGCTTCCTGTCCCGCCCCTTCCTGCGCGCCGCCTATCAGCGCGAGGCGCTCGGCGGGCGTGCCGACGTGCTGCTTGCCGAGACCGATACCTGTCCGCAATTGCGGTACAGCACCTCGGCGTCGATGCTGCACGCGCATTTTTCGGGGAGCATCCTCGAGGGTGCGCGGGGCGCGAAACAGTGGATCACGGATCTGGAGAACGCGGATATCCGGGACGGGGAAGCGTACCGGCGGATCCTTGCCAAATACGCCGGGTTCTACGAGGCGCTCGCCGACCTTGAAAAAGACGTGACGCCCGTCGGGTGCCGGATCCCGCTCTCGTCCGAACCGTCCTACTACTACTCGAAAGATCTTTTGTATCAGCCCTCGAACGGCGCGTTCTTCAAGCACGCCTTCGCGCAAAACGTGCTCGAACGCCTGGGGCTTCCGCTCTACTTCTCGTCGAAGGCGGGCGGCGTCGCGTTCCTCGACGGCGATATCGCGTCCATGTATACCAAGGAAGAGATGGACGGGGCGTTTTCCGGGACGACGGTGATGGACGCCGCGGCGGCGCGCTCGTTTGCGAAGGCGGGATACGGCGACAAGATCGGCGTGACGGTCGAGGACTGGACGGAGGATCTTCCGGACGGGGACACGCTGGTTTTCGACGGGCTGACCTGCCGGGAGCAGGTAAAACCGCAAAAACTCGTGCCGAACTCGGACGGCGTGACGGTCGACTCGGTCCTGTTCAAGCAACTCGAGCGCGGGGAACGCCTGCCGCTCGGTCCCGGCACGACGCGCTTTGCCCGCGCGGGCGGGGAGACGGTGGTCTTTGCCGGGACGCCCGATACCGCGTTCTCGCTGACCGAGGCGTTCTCGTTTCTGTCGGCGCCGCGGAAAAAGCAACTGCTGCGGATCCTGCGCCCGACCGGATGCCTGCCGGTCTACTATCCCGGCGACGCCGAGGTGTATCTGCGCGCGGGGACCATGCCCGACGGCGCGCTCTTCTGCGCCTTCTTCAACATCGGGTTGGACGTGATCGACGGGGTGGAACTCACCGTCGACCGGATCCCCTCGACCGTGTCGCGCCTGACGCCGGACGGGTCGTGGGAGACCGTCCCGTTCACGGTCGCGGGCGACACGCTGACGCTCTCCGTGCGGGCGGAGGTTCTGATCCCCGAGATCTTCCTTCTCCGCTGATCCCGCGCGTCACGCGTATGTAAATAATAAGGAAGCCGAAAAAAGCCCCCGCATCGCTTGGATGCGGGGGTTCTTTATCGGAGGCTTACTCCGCCGGCGGCGTTTCGCCGCGGTCGAGCGCCTTCTTTTCGGCTTTCTTTTTGTACATATCGGTATCCGCGATCCGGAGCAGTTCGTCGGGCGTGCCCGAGAAGCCGGGATCGAAGAGCGCGACGCCGATACTGACCGACAGACGGTAGGGAAGGTTCTCTTCGACCTGCGCCGTCTGGATCGACGCGTGGATGTCGCGCACCAGTTGCTTGACGTTCTCTTCGGTGAACCGCTGTCCGACCACCATGAACTCGTCTCCGCCGAACCGGCAGATCATATCGTTGCGGTCGCAGGTGGACAGCAGGGCGTTCGCGATCGAGCAGACCGCGCGGTCGCCCTCGGAATGTCCGAAGCGGTCGTTGATCGACTTGAACTTGTCGGCGTCGATCATCAGGCAGAAGAGCGTGTGGTTGTAGGGGACGTGCGTCAGAAGCCAAAAGACCTGCGGCTCAAACGAGAAACGGTTGCGCGTGCCGGTCATCAGGTCGACGCGAAGCAGATGTTCCTGCTCGGCAAGGAAGGACAGGATCGCCGAGATCGAAAGACAGATGGGGAGGAACGAGCCGCCCTTGTACAGGATCTGGATCAGGAACGCGATCAGAATGGGCGGGAGGAACATCGAGAGCGCCAGGTACTCCTGCCGCTGGATCGGCGAAAGCCCTTTGCACCGCCGGAAGATCAGCGCAAACGAAAGGACGATGCAGCCGACCGAGAGGATCACGTGCACGGGGTAGAGCGGCCCGCGGACGTAGGTGTTCTCTTCCGTGATGCGGAAGATCGGGACGCCCGCCGCGTGAACGATCAGGGAGATCAGGTTGATCGCCGCGAAGAGCAGATAGAGGATCGTGCGGCGGCGCTTCTTCTTGGGATCGAACTGCAGCCGGTCGTCACAGTAGATCAGCCAGAGCGGAGGGATGCAGCCGATCACGGCGAAGTAGAACAGCAGGATCGCGGTGTAGAGACCGCGCGAGCCCGGAAACACGTTTCCGTCGATCACCCAGGCGGCGAGATCGAGCGTGACGTACACCGAGATCAGAATGATCATGATCCGGTAGGCAAGGGAAGGTTTCTTCTTGCGCGTATAGGACCAACGACAGAGCAAGGCGTGGAAGAAAAGGAACGCAAGGCCGAAGACGTCGAGAAAAATGTTGACTTGTTTGTCCACCCGAACTCTCCTTTCCCGCGCCGCGATCACGGCGGCGAACGGTTCGCGTTTCCGCTCGGACCGGCACGGTCCGTCGGGTTGTCTTGCGGAAACACTTTTTTCTATTATACCATACTGAATATGGAAATAGCAAGTTATTTGCGTAATTATTATTGAATAATGCGTCAAAATCGCCGCATTTTTGAAAAAAAGAAGCCTTTTTTGCTCAAAAATGGCGGGTTCGGGTCGAAAAAGGGGCGTGAAATAGTAGAATAATAGGGCTCGCCCCAAAAGGGAGTCCGCTTCCGAAGGGTACGGGCGCACGATCTTTGAAAATTGAACAACAGAATTTCAAGCACCGAAATACTTGGTAGAAATACGAAGGTGAAAGTGCAAGGAATCCCGAAAAGAAACTTTGAAAAACTCGAAAAAGTAATAGAGCAAGAAAAGCGCTCTGGTAAAAAGCATGAACCCGGCGGAAGTCGGTTTATGATAATCACTAGAGAGTTTGATCCTGGCTCAGGATGAACGCTGGCGGCGTGCCTAACACATTCAAGTCGAACGAACTGTAGAAATACAGTGAGTGGCGGACGGGTGAGTAACGCGTAAGCAACCTGCCTTTGTGTGTGGAATAACAACCGGAAACAGTTGCTAATACCGCATAACGCACAGAAATCGCATGTTTTTTGTGCCAAAGATTTATCGCACAAAGATGGGCTTGCGTCCGATTAGATAGTTGGCGGGGTAACGGCCCACCAAGTCAACGATCGGTAGCCGGACTGAGAGGTTGAACGGCCACATTGGAACTGAGATACGGTCCAGACTCCTACGGGAGGCAGCAGTGGGGAATATTGGGCAATGG
>CACYZS010000117.1 GCA_902778985.1 uncultured Ruminococcus sp. | reverse complement strand
CCGGCAGTCGGGCTGACCGCCCGCGCAACGAGGCACGAGTTGCGCTAACTTCATTCCCTAATGAAGTTCTTTGCCCGACTTTCTTACAAGAAAGTCGGCGTACCCCTTATAACTTGATTTTCGCCCATTTGCCGCGATAGAACCGTATGCCGGCGAAGAGCGCGCGAATGATCTGGTCGGTCAGTACGGCGAGCCAGGCGCCGTAGAGCCCGAGCGAGGTGAAGCGCATCAGAACGAAGGTAAGACCGGGGCGCAGGGTACCGATGGTAAGCAGGGAGACGACCGCCATATACCGCGTATCGCCCGCGCCGCGGAGCGTCCCGCCGAAAAGCACCTGTTGGATCTGGAAGAGAAGGATCACGGCGATCAGCAGCATGACGTTCGCGCCCTTTTCCAACACCCCGGGGTCATTTGTGAACCAATCGATGATCTGGTGCCGGAAGATCGAGAAGAGCGCGCAGAGCACGGCGGCAAACCCCAGTCCGATCCGCTGCGCCACCTTCCCGAAGACCAGCGCGCGATCCGGTCGTTTCTGCCCGAGGCTCTGCCCGACCAGCGCCGACGACGCCATCGCCAACCCGTCCCCGACGGTAAACGACAGGTTCAGGATCGTCATACAGTCCTGATGCGCCGCGAAATCCATCGTCCCGAGCCCGGCGACCTGTTTCGCGAACGCGAAAAACCCGATCCGGAGGAACAGTTGCTCGAACAGCGCCCCGCTCATCACGAAGAAGACCGGGCCGACCACCTTACGCTCGATCTTGAAGAGGAGCGACGCTTTCAGGAACAGATACCCGTTCTTCCGCCGCACCGACGCGATACTGATGACCATCGCGGTAAACTGTCCCGCGACCGTCGCGATGGCGGCGCCGGCGACCTCGAGCCGCGGAAAGATCCACAACCCGTGGATCAGTAAGGCGTTGAACAGGCAGTTGACCAGGTTCGCCGTGACCGTCGTGATCATGGCGATCCGGGTATTCCCGCTCCCGCGCTGCGCACCGTTCAGAGTTAAGGACACCCCGAGGAAGATCAACCCGAACATCGTGATCCGGTAATACTGGGTCGCGTACTCGATGGTATCCTCTTGCGCCCCGATAAACTTCAGGATCGGCGTCGCGAAGAACCACGAGACCACGAAGAAGGTCGCGGCGAGCCCCACCACGATCGGCAGCATCGCCCCGAGCACCCGGTTGGCGCCCTCGCGGTCGCCCTGCCCCTTCCGTCGCGCGACCACCGCGGTCACCGCCGTCGCGATCGCCACCAGCACCACCTGAAAGATCATGCGCGGCTGAATGGTCAACCCGATCGCCGGCACCGCCGTCTCCGAAACCGCGCTCACCATCAGCGTATCGACGAAGTTGATAACGCCGGTCAGCACCTGTTCCGCGAGCGCCGGCCACGCCAGGAGCAGGAAGGTCTTGTAGATCTGCTTGGTGCCGAAATCGTCCCCCAGTTTCTTGCTATCCGGCACCATATACCGGGGCAGAAAGAACCGACGCCAGAAATGCGGCCGTTTTTCCCCCGTTTTGACGCCCTCTGGCGCCATCGGGGGTTTTTGCAGTTTCATCGGTCAAACGTCCTTTCGGCTCCGGTTTTGCAAACGCCGCTCCCTTCCGGAAACGGTGACGGTCAAAAAAGAGTTTCCGCCCCCGCAGGGGGGCGGAACGGCTCTTATAGTAAAGTCTCTACTGCAGCCAAAGCCGCGTCGATCTTGTCCAGATCCCGTCCGCCGCTCATCGCGCTGTCCGGTCTTCCGCCTCCCTTACCGCCGGCGATGGCGCTGATGGTCGAGAGGATCTTCCCGGCGTGCGCCCCGTTCTTGACGGCGTCGTTGCCGCAGGCGGCGACGAAGTTGAGTTTACCGTCCGAGACGGCGGCGAAGACCGCGACGATCGCGGGGCGTTTCTCCTTCAGACTGTCGCAGAGCGTCCGCACCGCATCGGGCTTCATCGAGAGGCGCGCGGTCAGGAGTTGGTACGCGCCGACCGCCTTCACGTTGTCGAGCAGTTTATCGAGATCGGCGGTCGCGAGTTTCGCCTCGGCGGACTCGAGCGCGCGTTTGGTCTGTTTGAGTTCTTCCCCGACCTGCGCGGCGCGTTTCGCGATCTCGAGCGGATTGACGGCTTTGAGTTCCTTCGCCGTCTTCTGGATCAGTTCGTCCTTCTCCGAGAGCAGCGAAAGCACCCCGAACCCGGTGACCGCCTCGATCCGGCGAACGCCGGCGGCGACCGAGGTCTCCGACGTGACGCGGAACAGACCGATCCGACCGGTGGAACGTACGTGCGTACCGCCGCAGAGTTCGGTCGAGGCGTCGCCCATCTTCACCATGCGGACGACCTTGCCGTACTTCTCGCCGAAGAGCGCCATCGCGCCCGACTTCTTCGCCGTTTCCATATCGGTCAGTTGCGTTTCGACCGGGATATCCGAAAGGATCGCCTCGTTGACCTGCCGCTCGACCTCCGCCAGTTCCTTCGGCGTCAGCGCCGCGAAGTGCGAAAAGTCGAAACGCGCGCGGTGCTCGTCCACGTACGAGCCCGCCTGTTCGACGTGCGCGCCGAGCACGCGGCGAAGCGCGCCCTGCAGAAGGTGGCAAGCCGAGTGGTTGCGGCGGATCGCGTCGCGGCGAGCGCCGTCGATCTTCAGGGTGACGGTATCGCCGACCGAGATCGCGCCGTCCGAAATCGTAACGAAGTGGATATACACCCCGTCGCTCTTCTTGGTATCGGTGACGGCGAGCGAAACCCCGCCCTTCGTGACAAGAGAACCGGTATCCCCGACCTGACCGCCGCCCTCTCCGTAGAAGACCGTGCGGTCGAAGATCACCGAGACCTCGCCCTCCGACGCCGTTTCGACCAGTTCGTCTTCGGCGACCACGGCGATCACTTTCGCTTCGCACTCGTTTTGGTCGTAGCCGAGGAACTCGGTCTTATCCAGTTTGGCGAGCAGGTTCTTGGATCCCTCGGACCAGCCGCCGACGTTCCCTCTCGCGGCGCGGGCGCGTTCGCGCTGCTCCGCCATCAGGGTACGGAAGGTGTCCTCGTCGAGCGAAAGTCCCTTCTCCTCGACGATCTCGCGCGTCAGGTCGATCGGGAACCCGTAGGTGTCGTAGAGCCGGAAGGCGTCCTCGCCCGAAACCGTCTTGCTGCCCGCCGCCGCCTCGTCGGTCAGGCGCGTCAGCATCGCGGTCCCGGCGTCGATCGTCGCGTCGAAACGCTCCTCTTCGATCGACAGCACTTTCAAAATATAGTCGCGCTTGGCGGACAGTTCGGGGTACGCCCCCTCGTTCTCCTGCATCGCGACGCGGCAGAGCCCGACCAAAAACGGACGGTCGATCCCGAGCAGTTTCCCGTGCCGGCAGGCGCGCCGGATGATCCGGCGAAGCACGTAGCCGCGCCCCTCGTTCGACGGGATCACGCCGTCGGCGATCATGAACATCGCGGACTTGATGTGGTCGGTGCAGACGCGGATCGAGACGTCGTTTGCGGCGTCTTTCCCGTAGGTCTTCCCCGCCGCCTCGCAGACGGCGTCCAGGATCCGGCGGTTGGTATCGACCTCGAACATATTGTCCACGCCCTGCATCACGCAGGCGAGGCGTTCGAGCCCCATGCCGGTATCGATATTCTTCTGTTTCAGTTCGGTGTAGTTGCCGTTGCCGTCGTTATTGAACTGGGAGAACACGTTGTTCCAGATCTCCATGTACCGGTCGCAGTCGCAGCCGGGACGGCAGTCGGGGGAACCGCAGCCGTACTTTTCGCCGCGGTCGAAATAGATCTCCGAGCAGGGACCGCAGGGACCCGAGCCGTGTTCCCAGAAGTTGTCGGCTTTGCCGAGTCTGGTGATGCGTTCGGCGGGGATCCCGATCTCTTTGTTCCAGAGTTCGAACGCCTCGTCGTCGCCCTCGTAGACCGACGGCCAGAGCAGTTCCGCGGGGATCGCGAGCCAGTCGGGCGAGGTCAGGAACTCCCACGCCCACGGAATCGCCTCGCGCTTGAAGTAGTCGCCGAACGAGAAGTTCCCGAGCATCTCGAAGAACGTGCCGTGCCGCGCCGTGTGTCCCACGCGCTCCAGGTCGGGCGTGCGGATGCACTTCTGGCAGGTGGTCACGCGCCGTCTCGGCGGCTCTTCCTCGCCGGTAAAGTACTTCTTCATCGGCGCCATGCCCGAGTTGATCAGCAGCAGCGACTTGTCCCCGTTCGGCACGAGCGGGAAACTCGGCAGGCGAAGGTGCCCCTTGCTCTCGAAAAAGGAGAGGTACTTTTCGCGAAGGTCGTTAAGAGAGGTCCATTTCATTTGTCTGTCCTTCTCCGGTATCGAACCGGTATCACATATTTTTCCGAATATATATTATACTTACCTCTATACGGCTTGTCAAGAACTTCGGAACAAAAAGCGCGTCTTTGTAGACGTCGGGTATAGAAGCGCCGCGCGCGGGGCACACTCGGGGAAAACGACCGAACGGAGAAACCGTTATGAACTTTGACCGCCGCCGGTATCTTTCCCGCGTCGGGGAACGCGAACGCCGCTCCCCGATTTTAAAAAACTGCCTCTTCTCTTTCCTCTTCGGGGGCGGGATCTGCGCCCTCGGGCAACTTTTGCTCTCCCTCTACCTCTTTTGGGGGCTGTCCGAGCGCGACGCGGGGACGCTGGTCGCGGTCACGCTGATCTTCCTTGCAGCCGTTTTGACCGGGATCGGCGTGTTCGACTCGATCGCGCGGGTCTTGTGATGGGGGTGGGTGCTAAAATCTTCACGGTGGCGGGGCCCGTTCTGCTCTACGCCACCCTCTCGGGCGCACTCTACGGCGTGATCCTGTACGTCGTGCGCCTGTTTTCGTGAGGTGACGAGAATGCGAACCGTGATCCGCTTCCCTGCCCCGCTCTCGATCTACGCCCGCGCGTCGGCGGTGGGCAAAACCGAGCACGACGGGCCGCTCGGCGCGCTCTTCGATTTTCACGACGAGACCGACCGCTTCGGCGCCGATACCTGGGAGAAGGGGGAAGAGTCGCTCTCGCGCACCGTTCTGAACCTGGCGCTCTCGCGCGCCGGGGAGAGTCAGGACGCAATCGACCTGCTCTTCGCCGGGGACCTGCAAAATCAGTGCGTCGCCTCGTCCTCCGGATGCGGCGCGATGGGGATCCCCTACTGCGGGCTGTACGGCGCCTGTTCGACCTCGTGCGAAGGGCTGCTCCTGGCGTCCCTTGCCCTCTCCGCTTCTCCCGCACTTGCCCGCGCCGCCGTAGTGACCACCTCGCACAACGCGGCGGCGGAGCGGCAGTTCCGGCTTCCCTTGGAATACGGCGGGCAGCGCTCCCCGACCGCCCAATGGACGGCGACGGCGGGCGGGGCGTTCCTGCTCTGCCGCGCGGACGAGCCCTTCGCTCCCCGCTCCGCGCCGCGGATCACGGCGTGCCTGCCGGGGCGGGTTCTCGACAGCGGCGTCACCGACGGGGCGAATATGGGCGCGGCGATGGCGCCGGCTGCCGCCGACACGATCCTGCGCTATTTTGCCGGGAGCGGCGAGCGACCCCTGGACTACGACCGGATCGTGACCGGGGATCTGGGTTCGGAAGGTTCGGCGCTCCTCTCCGAACTGCTCCGGGAGAACGGGCTCGATCTGCAGGGGCGGCACCGGGACTGCGGGGTTCTGCTCTTTGACCCCCTGAAAACCGACGTGCACGCCGGGGGTTCCGGCTGCGGATGCAGCGCGTCGGTGCTCTCCTCCCTGTTTTTGCCCGCGCTCGAGCGCGGGGAGTTGCGTCGGATCCTGTTTCTGGCGACCGGGGCGCTGATGAGCCCGTCGTGTCTGTTGCAGGGCGAATCGATCCGCGGGATCGCGCCGCTGGTCGTTCTGGAGTCGGGCGAAATCCAAGGGAAAGGAGGCGGTCGGCTATGATGCTCGGCGCACCGCTTGATTATTTGTTCGCGTTCCTTGTCGGCGGCTTGGTATGCCTTGCCGCGCAGGTGTTGATCGATCTGACCAAACTGACGCCGGCGCGGATCCTCGTGATCTACGTGGTGCTCGGGGTCGCGCTCGGCGCGCTCGGGCTGTTTGAGCCGATCGCGGATTTTGCCGGGTGCGGGATCACCGTGCCCCTGATCGGGTTCGGCGGGAACGTCGCGCGAGGCGTGCGCGAAGCGGTCTCGGAAACAGGTCTCCTCGGCGCGCTGACCGGAGGGCTGTCCGCCGCGTCCGGCGGCACCGCCGCCGCGCTCTGCTTCGGCTACCTCGTCGCCCTGTTCTGCAACGCAAGACCGAAGCATCCGTGAGGGGTACGTCCACTTTCTTGAAAGAAAGTGGAGCAAAGAACTTCATTAGGGAATGAAGTGAGCGCACACTCATTCTTCGTGCGCGCGGTTTCAAAAACACAACCGTCACGGTTCTCTTTGCTTTCAGTAGAATAAAACGCAGACCGCGCCGTTTGGCGCGGTCTGTCGATATACGACGCCGAGCGCCGTTCGATATAATTGCCGCGGCGATCGCCTTGGCAATTTCGATATATTTCGCGTTCCGCGAAATTCGAGATGTCGCGCAAGCGCGACGAGAAGGAAACGAAGGGAAGCCGTTGCGACCGATCGCAACGGCATGAATTGCGATCTCCGATCGCGTGATTTGACGGCGACGCCGTCATGAATTGCAAACTGCGTTTGCATGAATTGCCGCAAGCGGCATGAAAAA
>CACYZS010000116.1 GCA_902778985.1 uncultured Ruminococcus sp. | reverse complement strand
GCGGGATCGGAAGCGAAAACGGTGTAGTTCAGTTTGATCCCGTACTCGCCCGAGAACGCCTCGTCGGGCGTGCCCTCCGGCGCGAACGGGCGGATCTCCAGGAAGGCGCCCGAACTCTGTTGCGTTTCGGCGAGCACCTCGGGATCCATAAAGAAGATGATCGCGTTGCCGGTCAGGATCTCGTCCGAGAGCAGGTCGCGGTTCTGCATGATCTGCCCGCCGTTGACCGTCAGTCCGTCGTCGGCGTGTTCCTCGCCGAAGCGCGCGATCTGGTCGTTTGTCATCACGAACAGAAACGAGATCGAAAGGGTCGCGTCGCGCCCGTCTTCGCCCGATTTTTCCCCGAGCGAGTTGATGATCGCGCGCTGCTGGTTCGAGGTGAACTCGCCCGGTCCGACGTAGTAGAAGTAGTAGTCGGGCTCCTTGCGGCGGCACATGGAGAGCGTGCAGAAAAGAACCGTGAACACGATGATCGCGGTGAAAATGGTATGCCATTTGTAGTGGTACCAGAAGTTGTCGAGCCAGCGCCACACCTTGCCGTGATTGACGTGCAGTTCGCCGCCCTCGATCTTGTCCCGTCCGGGTTCCTCTCGCGGATCCATAGCGCTCTCCTTTGTTTCTTCTCTGCCAGTATAGCACAGATCAGGACGAAAATCAAGACCGACTCGACCCGGGCGGCGGGACAAGCCCCGCCGTCGCCCGGAGAAAGCCGCGCCTACGCCCCCGCAAAACGGGTTTTACACCGTCTCAAAACACCCGTTGTGAAACCGTCAAAAGAACGCCGTTTCCGCGCTAAAACGGCATTGTGAAAGATCACGATATATACGGTGATTTTTTCAATAAATTCGGGCATTTTCACTTGACAGACCGCATTCCGTATGGTATACTTTTTCCGACAAAACCGAGAGGGGGAACCAACCCATGAAACTGATCCATACCGCCGATCTGCACCTCGGCTCGAAGATCGAGGCGAAGTTCCCGGCGAGCAAGTCGAAACTGCGCCGGACCGAACTGCGCAACTCGTTTTCGCGTATGATCGACCGGGCGAAAGAACTCGGGGCAGAGATCGTTCTGATCGCGGGCGACGCCTTCGATACCGCCCCCGCGACGCCCGCCGACGCCGACTTTTTCTTCTCGGCGATCAAGGCGAACCCGGACCTATCCTTCCTCTACCTGCACGGCAACCACGACGCGGGCGTCCCCTTCCCCGCCGACGTCCCCAATCTGGTCGCGTTCGGGGACGCGTGGACGGTCTATGAAAAGGACGGCGTCGCCGTCTCGGGGATCGAGATGACCGAGGAGAACTGCGCCTCCCTCTACGAGAGTTATTCCCCCGTGCCGGGCAAGGTCAATATCGTGACGCTGCACGGCGGTCTCGGCTCCTCGCCCGCCGTCGGGACGGTGGTGCTGTCGAGACTCGCCGACAAGGGGATCGACTACCTCGCGCTCGGCGACTACCACGGATTGAAGACAGGCAAACTCGACGCCAAGGGCGTCTGGGCGTATCCCGGCTGTCCCGAGGGACGTGGCTTCGACGAGCCGGGAGAGAAGGGGTTTTTGCTCCTGACGGTCGAAAACGGCTCCGTCAAAACCGAATTTGTCCCGCACGCCTGCCGCACGCTCCGGGTGATCGACTGCGACCTGACCGGGATCGGGCGGGAGTACGACGCGATCGAAACGGCGAAGAAAGCGATCGCCGACCTGCCCGCAAGCGATCCGATCCGCCTGAACCTGGTCGGCGCCGTCGGCTTTGACCGCACCGACCTCGCGCAGAACGTGGAAGCCCGGCTGAACGAGGACGGCAGACGCTTCTTCGTTTCGGTCAAGGACCGGACCGTCGCCGCGCTCGACCTCGACGCGATCCGGGCGGAGACCTCGCTGCGCGGGGAATTCCTGCGTCTGCTCGACGGAAACGAGACCCTCTCCGACGAGGAGAAGAACGCGATCCTCGAACTCGGGCTCCGCGCGAGCGCCGGGCAGGATCTGAACTGAACGAAAGGAGCCGACAATGAAACTGATCTCCTGTCATATCAACCGCTTCGGGGCGATTTCGGACAAGGACTTCGCGTTTGACCGCACCCTGACCGGGATCCTCGGCGAAAACGGCGCCGGAAAGAGTACCCTCGCGGCGTTTCTGTCCGCGATGTTTTACGGGCTGAAAGCCGTCCGGAAGGGCGGCGCCACCTTCAACGACCGCGAGCATTTCCGTCCCTTCGGGGGCGGGAGTTTCGGCGGCACGCTGCTCTTCGAGAGCGACGCCGGCGACAAGTACCGGATCGAACGGATCTTCGACGAAAAGAGCGCGGCAAACGACAAACTGACCGTCTATAAAAACGACGTGCAGATACCTTGCGAAAAGCCGGGTGAAGACCTATTCGGCGTAGACGAGGACGCGTTCTCCCGGACCGTGTTCCTTTCCGCCGACACCCTCGATCCCGAACCCGGACAAACCATCGCCGACCGGCTCTGCGAGACGGTCTCGACCGCCCCCGGCAGCGTCCCGGCAAAGAAAGCGGTCGAAGCCCTCGACGCCGCGGCGAGGAAGATCGTCCCGGCGCGCGGCAACGGCGAACTCTACCGCGCGCAGGAAGAGGCGCAGCAGATCGAAACCGAACTCCGCGCGGCGCAGGCGGCGGCAAGCGCCCTGCCCGCCCTCAAAGACGAATACAGGAAAACCGAAGCCGAAACGAAGATCCTGAACGCGTGCAAACTCTGGGCGTCCTACGACGATCTGCAGGCGCGCGCACAGGAGGCGGAAAAGCGGCTCGCTGCAACGAACGCCCGCTTCGCAAACGGGGTGCCGGACGACGCGGCGATCACCGAAACCGAAAGCAAGATCGCCCGGCGCGAGCGGCTGACGCGCGACGCGGAGACCCCCTTTGCCCCGACTTCCCGCCAAACCGAACTCGCCGCGAAGTTTGAATTCAAGCGCCCGGACGGGGCGGCTCTCTCGGAAATGGAAAGCAAAGCGCGCCTGATCCGCGAAGCGCAAGCGGTAACGATCCCGGTCGCAGATCCGCAAAACCCCTCCCCCGAAAAGCCGAAAAGCGCGGGGTGGCTGTTCCCCGTCGCCGCGATCGGGGGGCTCCTGTTCCTTGCGGGTCTGATCTTTCTGATCCTCTCGATGACCGTTCCCGGCGCGATCCTGCTCGGAGTCGGGGTATTCGATCTCGGCGCCGCGGCGTTCATTATGATCCAGGGGAAGGTCACGGCACTGGAGAAAACGATCGCGATCACGGATCCCGGCGGCGCGGAACGGGCGCGCCGGATGCAGTTGGACGCGGATCTTTCGGCTCTGCTCGCTCCCTACGGCTACGCGTCTCCGGACGGAGCGCTCGCGGCGTTCGCCGACCTGAAACGGGATCTGTTCGACCTTGCGGCGCTCGAAAAAGAGAAAGCCGTTGCCGCCGACCGGTGCGCCGCCGCAAGGAAGCAACTGGCGGAACTTGACGCGGAACTGGTCGCGTTCTTTACAGAATACGGGATCGACAGCAAAACGGAATACCGCGCCGCGATGAACGCGCTGCTGGATCTGCTCCGCGGGCGTGAGAGCGCCTCGCGCGAGGTGGAGAAAGCGAAGTTTTTCGCCGCGACCTTTGCCGAGAAGCAGGGGTTGACCGAGCGCCCGGAGAGCGGTTCCGCCGATCCCGAGAAACTCGCTGAACTGGCGGAGCGCGGAAAACAACTGTTGGTCCGGATCCACGCCGCGGAGAAGACGGCGAACGAGGCGCCGGAATTGGAAGAACGGCTCGCCGCCGCCGAAGAGCGCGTTTTGGAACTGAGAGGTCGCCACGCACGCCTGGTCGCCGCCCGCGATCTTTTGGCGCAGGCGCAGGAGAATTTGGTGCGCCGGTACGTGGATCCGGTGAAGGATGCGTTCGTGCAGTACGCCGACGCGCTCGCGTCGTTTCTCGGGAAGAGCGTTTCGCTCGATCCGCAGTTCAATCTGTCCTACGAAGAGGCGGGCGCGATGCACAGTTATCGGCACCTGTCGGACGGGGAGAAGACCGTCGCCGCGCTCTGTTTGCGTATGGCGCTCGCGGATAACCTGTACGCCGGGAAGGAGCAGCCGCCCTTGATCCTCGACGATCCGCTCGTGCATCTGGACGCGGAGAACCTCACCCGCGCCGTCGCCCTGCTCCGCGAGGTCGCCAAGCGCCGCCAGATCCTCTGCCTCACCTGCCACCCGAGCAGAGCCGTGTGACCTCTCTTATGCCTCCCCAACGGGGGAGGTGGCGCGCCGCGCCGGAAGGGGCAAGAAGTACGTCCACTTTCTTAGAAGAAAGTGGAGCAAAGAATTTCAACAAAAAAGAATGATAAAGCAAAACGGCGAGTGCGCTCGCCGTTTTGCGGTTCTATAGACGGAACAATGCGGAAAGTCTTTGAAAAAAAGAAAAGATCTGCCGATACACCCGCTCGGCAGATCTTTTCGTATATCGGTATTCAATATTGTTTTTTATGAAGACACAAAACAATAACAAGTCCGATGAGACCGAGGAAGAAACCGCCTAAAAACCACGCGCCGCTTCTTCCTTTCTTTTTGGCGATTACGGTGCAGACAATACCCATGGCGATACTGCAGATCAAGATCAGCATCAGTACGCCCAGCCAGCAGTAAGCCGCCATCACTGCAGGGGCTGGATCGACGTATAACACGGTATTTCATCTCCTTTCCGCATAAATTGACTTTTTCACATTTTAACATTCTTTCCCTTTGCTGTCAACCCTTTTGGGGGTAACATTTTAACTCAAATGAGTGTAAAATGATAATGAAGACAAA
>CACYZS010000115.1:6646-11375 GCA_902778985.1 uncultured Ruminococcus sp. | reverse complement strand
AATTTCTTTTTTGAGACTACCCGTTTCGCTTTTTTTAGCCGAGCGGGTAGATTTTTCTTTGGATTTATGTTACAATAGAAAAAAAGCCGGGGCGGGCGAGCGTCGGTCCCGGAGAGAGAGGTTCGCATGAAACGGAACGGATACATCAGTTGGGACGAATACTTTATGGGCGTTTCGCTGTTGGCGGCGGAGCGGTCGAAAGATCCCAACACGCAGGTCGGCGCGTGCATCGTCGACGAGAACGAACGGATCATTTCGACCGGTTACAACGGTTTCCCCTACGGGTGTTCCGACGACGAGTTTCCGTGGGACCGCGCGGGCGAGACGGCGGGGAAGACCAAGTATCCCTACGTCGTGCACGCGGAACTGAACGCGATCCTGAACGCCGGCGGGCGTCGGCTCGCGGGTTCGCGGATCTACGTCGATCTGTTCCCCTGCAACGAGTGCGCGAAGGCGATCATTCAGTCGGGGATCCGCGAGGTGATCTACCTGTCGGACAAGTACGCCGAGACCGAGATGACCAAAATCTCGCGCCGTATGCTGACGGCGGCAGGCGTCAAACTGACGCAACTGAAACCCACGCGCGATACCATCGTTCTGAATTTCAAAAAAGGACTTTGATCCGAAAAAAGAAAGGATAAACCGTCATGGGAAGCAAGAAACGCTCCAAACTGAAAACGATCCTGCTCTCGATCCTGATCCCGATCGCCCTGATCCTCGCGCTCGTCGTCGGCTATTTCCTCTATCTTGTGATCTCCTATCACCGCGTCGGCGACCAACCCGAACTGGAGATCGTCAACGCAAAGACCGCTAAACCCGAGGCAGGAACCGAGTACACCCTGCTCTCCTACAACATCGGCTTCTGCGCCTACACCCCCGACTTCGGCTTCTTCATGGACGGGGGCAAGGGAAGTCGCGCCAAGTCCGCCGACGCGGTCAAAGAGGTGATCGCCGGGATCACCGCCCTGGTCGGCACAGAAGATCCCGACCTGCTCCTTCTGCAAGAGGTGGACAAGCGTTCGCAGCGCGCCTGCAAGGTCGACGAGGACGCCGCCTTCACCGAGGCGCTTACCGATTATACGTCGGTTTTCGCCGTCAACTGGGACTGCGCCTACCTGTGCTATCCCTTCACCAAACCCCACGGCGCCGCGCTGACCGGGATCAAGACGCTCTCGCGTTTCGGGATCACGGCGGCGTCGCGCGTCGAGTTGCCGGTCGAGACTTCGCTTATGAAACTGATCGACCTCGACCGCTGCTACACCGTTTCGCGCATCCCGACGGCGAACGGCAAGACGCTGGTGATCTACAACTTCCACCTGTCCGCCTATACCTCGGACGGCAAGATCGCGATCGAGCAACTCGACCTTCTGCTTTCGGATATGAAACGCGAATACGAGGCGGGCAACTACGTGATCGGCGCGGGCGACTTCAACAAGGATCTGCTCGGCAATTCGGGCGAGGTCTTCGGCGTTCCGAACGACGATTACACCTGGGCGCAGCCGATCCCCGAGGGGACCTTCGACGGGACGGGCGTCTCGCTCGTCGCGCCCTTCGACGCCGACAACCCCGTCGCCACCTGCCGGAACGCGGACGGTCCCTACAATCCCGGACAGTTCCGGGTGACGGTCGACGGTTTCCTGGTTTCGGATAACGTAACGGTCGTATCGTCCCGCGTCGTCGATACCGGCTACGCCTATTCCGACCACAATCCGGTCGAAATGACCTTCTCCCTGAACCCCTGATGCGTAGGGAAACACAACTGCATTACGCCGCCTGGCGGCGCCGCACCCTCTCCGATCTTTCGGGGAGGGTTGCCGTCGTTACGGGGGCAAACGGGGGGCTCGGATTCGAGACCGCGCGCGGTCTGCTTTCTCTTCACGCCCGGGTGATCCTCGCTTGCCGCGACGCCGGGAAAGGCGAGGCGGCGCGGGCGCGTCTGCTTGCCGGGTTCCCGGACGCAGCGCTCGACCTTCTGACGCTCGATCTGTCCCGCCGCGCCTCGATTTCCGACTTCGCCGCCCGCCTTGCCGCGCTTGCGCCGAAGATCGATCTGTTCGTGCACTGCGCCGGCGTCTACTACCCGCGCGAGAGTCGCACCCCCGACGGGCTGCCCGCGACGGTCGGGATCAACTACGTCGGGACGGTCGAACTGGACAGGGTGACCGAGCCGCTTCTTTCCCCCGACGGGCGCGCGGTGTTCGTCACCAGTCTGGTCGACCGGAAGGGACGGGTGAACCTCGATCCGCTCGCCGACGACGAGCCCGACGGGTACAGGGCGTATGCGCGAAGCAAGTTTTTGCTCTCGGGGTACGTCTTCCGAAAGAGCGCCGCGCGTATCCCGGGCGAGCCGCTTTACCTTGCCGCGCACCCCGGGATCACCAAAACCCCCCTCCTGTCAAAGGAGAAGACCGGACCCCGCCCGCTTTGGAGCCGTCTCGGGCACGCCCTGATCTATCCCTTCACCCAGTCGCCCGAGAAGGCGTCGCTCTCCATTCTCGAAGCCGCGGCAGGGAAGGCGGAGAACGGCGATCTCTTCGCTCCCCGCGGACTTTTCCAAATCTGGGGCTACCCCAAAAAGATCTCCTTTTCCCGCCAAGTCCGCGAAGCCGTCAAAACGCATCCGGAACGGTTTGATTTTTGACCGGGGAGAGGGGAGTACGTGCGCTTTCTTGGAAGAAAGCGCCCAAAGAACTTCCATAAGGGATTAGGGGAGAGCAAAACGTCACGCGAACCCCCAACGCTTGCTGCGTGCGCGTCGGGGAACCCCTATGCGCGCCCCTTCGGACTGACGCCGTTTTGCGGGTTCTATAGACGTTACAACAGACGTTTTCTTTTTCTTGGCGCGGGGCGTCGAAGACGCCGCCCCCTACCGCTGGCGCGAAAGGAAAAAGCAAAACCCTATTCGTTGCGCGAGCATCTCTCGTCGTAGGGGACGGCGTCCACGACGTCCCGCGTCGTTTTGCCGACGGTTGCAATTCTCCCGACCGAAGATTGTATTTTCTGTCTGCCGCTACGCAACGTACGCCGTCAAAACGCATCCGGTTTTTTCTCGTTTGCGTAGCAAACATATCGAGTCGCGCTTGCGCGACAAGACTTATTTGCAACCAATCCGCCGCTTTCTTGCAAAATCGTGTATAATGTGCCCAAACATTCTAATATTTATGCATTTTTTGCAATTTTGAAAATATTTTGCCCAAAAAGAAACAAAATGCACAAAAAGCCTTGCTTTTATCTTTGATTTGCTATATACTATTATCAACGGCGGGCGTATAGCGCCCGGCGCAAATAAAGGAGGAAAACAGAATGAAGAAACTAACCGCAATCCTCGCGCTTGTCCTCTGCCTGATTCTCGTGGTCTTCGCGTTCGCGTCCTGCGACAAGAAGAACAAGAAGACGGGCACCACCGCGGCGCCTACCACTGCCGCACCTGCTTCCGCCGCCCCCAGTTCCGACGACGCCACGACGGCTCCGGAACCGACGCAAGAACCCCACGTTTGCACCCCCGGCGAACTCGAAGTCGACAAACCGGCGACCTGTATCGCCAAAGGGACGATGGCGCGGTTCTGCACCGAGTGCGGTCAGAAAATCGAAGATTCGGTCGTCGAGACCGACATCGATCCCAACGCGCACCAGATCAACGAGTGGATCACCATTGAGCCTACGCTGCTCAATCCGAACGGCAGCGAGACCGGTACCTGCTTGCTCTGCGACACGACGATCGTGCACGAACTCGTTTTCAAGCCGTACGTCATCCAGTCGGCTTGGGATGCGACCAACCGCGCCGATTTCAACACCGAAAACAAGGTCGACTGGCTGAACCATAAGGATCTTTCCACCGGCATCATGATCAAGAAGAGCATCAACGAAGTCAAGACCGCCGATCAGCACTACTATCCGACCGAAGAAGATCCGCTCGGCAACGACCTGTTGGTCGAGGTCTCCTACCTCTGGAACGAGACCTGTGTGACGCCCTTCACCTGGGAAACGCTGACCTTCGGTCACGTGGACGGGTACGACGTGTTCAACTGCGGTGCAACCATCAAGGCAAAGATCCGTTCCGGCTTTGAATACACGTACACCTATAAGAAGGACGGCAACGAGACGCAGTCCCTCGGTGAGTACGGTTGGCATCGGCTCTGCTTCCGCGTACATCAGGATGCGGAGATCGTCGCCGATGAAGTCAAGTACACCTACCTCGTTTCCGCTTACGTCGACGGCACGCTGATCCTTACGGTCGATATGACCGACTACGCCGTCAGACGGAACACCAGCAGCACCGTCACCGCTCTGCTTTACACCGCGTCGATCGAGGATGGGAATCTCGTCTGCTACGACATCGGTGCAAACCCCAACAGCGGATACGCGACCAGTTACGCGCTCCTGTTCTTCGAGGAGTACTTCCTCCACGCCGGCGCGTACTGCGTGCTCGGCGACGTCAACATGACCTGCGGTCAGGAGTTCGTGCAGAACGTTGAGCCGAACGCCAATCCCGACGACGCGACCTTCACGCTTGACGATAAGGGGACGGCGGACGATACGACCGACGACGTCACTTGTCCTGCGAAGATCTGGTATAAAGCGGTTATTAACTAATCAAAGGCACGCGATCGACGGCGCAGAACGCCGAACGGTCGAAAGAATTCCTAAAAGCAACGGGAGCCAAACGGCTCCCGTTCTTTTTTCGTTTTCTTCGCGCCAGCGGTAGGGGACGGCGTCCTCGACGTCCCGC
>CACYZS010000115.1:0-6603 GCA_902778985.1 uncultured Ruminococcus sp. | reverse complement strand
CCGAATTCGCGCGCCTGAAAGCAGGGGTGGCGCGGGCAGTGTTTGTTTTGTTTCAACCGGTTGCCGTCGGTGCAGGGTTACGACCGCCTATATTGCAATTCTTGCGTGGTTGGCAAATCCACGATGTCTTTCGCAAGGCGAGGTGAACAATTAACCGAGGACGGTTTTGTTGATTGCGCCGATTTTGAAAAACATGGCGCTTTTCGGTTGCTTTTTGCCTGAAATTGCTCTACAATACAGGTAAAGGCGGGCGTTGATGTCCGGCTGAAAAAGGAGGGAAAAAACAGCATGAAAAGAATTTCGATCGTACTTTCTCTGATCCTGTGTCTTGTCCTGTGCGTCTTCGCGTTTGCATCTTGCAGCAAGAAGAACAAAGTAGCGAACACCACGGCGGGCGGCACGGACGCACCTGCGTCCTCGACGCCGTCGGGAACCGGCACCCCGAGCGGAGACGAAACAACCGGCTCGCCCTCGGTGACCGTACCGGTGCACGTCCACACTCCCGGCGCGTATGAGGTCGTTAAACCCGCGACCTGTTCCGACGTTGGGGAGGAGGCGCAATTCTGCACCGAGTGCGGCGAAAAGATCTTGGAGTCGGTCCAAGTGCTTCCGACCGTCGCCGACGCACACGTCGTGGAAAAATGGGATATCACGCCCGCTTCCATGTTCTCCGACGGTCTGCAAACCGGGCACTGCACGGCTTGCGGGCAGGATCTCGAAAAGGTTCTGACGTGGGAACCCGATATCACGGTCATTGATACCGATAGCGGCGGAACCTTCTACCGCGGCAAAGCGAACGTCGTGTTCGACGTTCTTGACGGCGACCACTTCTATCCGACCGACGTTGATCCCGACGGGAAAGATCTTCTGGTCGAGTACTCGATCCTGATGAACCCGTCCTACGAGAATTTCAAGGCGGGGACCAACGGCAGCGACAGCCCGTTTGCCAATACCCGTATCGCGAACGCAGACGGCGCCGGTTACGCCGACAGCGTCGTCTGGATGTCCATGCGGAGCAATATGCCCGAATCTTTCTGTCAGTACATCGGCGGCTTTGAGTCCATCGCCTACGGTCAGATCAACGCCGGCGATACGGTCACGCCTCCGGGTATGTGCGGCAGCGGTACCTACTCCGATTATCCGAACGTCCTCGGCGCAGATCAGGCTAACCCCGAATGGGGCTGGCACCGCATCGGCGTCCGCATCCACGAGGAAGTGACCAACCTCGACGCGGTCAAGACCGGAGAGGATCCGATCTACAAGATGTCTGCGTCCACCTACGTCGACGGCGTTCTCGTCTCGACACTCTACGAGATCAATCCGGCGAACCCGGAGAAACTCTACACCGTCGGGACCGACGGGGAGGGCAATCTCGTCTACACCGATATTTCCGAGGACAGATACGTCTACGCGTTCCGTATCCAGGAGACCGCGGCGAACGACACGGTCTATCTCGTTCTCTGCGACTTCTATATGACCTGCGGCACCGATTTCGTGCAGAAGATCACGAAGGTCGCCGCCCCATCTGCCGCGACGCTTGATGTTGCGGAGGGCGTGGAGATCGCCGCACCGGTCTATTATACCATCGTATGCGACGAGCACGTCTGGGACGGTAACTTCGCAGTCAGCGAGGCTGCCACGCTGCTCTCGGACGGGACCAAGGTCGAGCACTGCTCCGTCTGCGGCTGCGAGCACGAGGTCGCGTACGCGTACGTTCCCGAAGTGATGAAGTCGGGTACGGAGATTACCGGAACTTACGACGGTCCCAAGTACAGCGTCGTTGAGGAAGTACTGAACGGCGATCACTTCTATCCGACCGCAGAGGAACCCGACGGCAAAGACCTGCTGATCGAGTTCTCGATCCTCTGGAACGGCTCGGTTCTGAACTTCAAGAAGGGCACCAACGGAACGGACAGTCCGTATGCGAACGTCCGTATCGGCAACGCCGGCGGCAGCGACTACAACAACCTGACCTGGCAGGCGCTGACCGGTGAAATGCCGGAAGCGTACGGTCAGTATTCCGGAGGGTATGAGTCGGGCGACCTCGGCACCATTCCCGCGGGCGATACCGTCACCCCTGCCGGTATGTGCGGCGGCGACGGCGCTTACTCCGCCTACCCGAATATCGGCGGCGCGGATCAGGCGAACCCCGAATACGGTTGGCACCGTATCGGCTTCCGCGTGCATCAGGAAGTGACCAACGCCGACGCCGTCAAGGGCGGCGCGGCTGCGACCTACAAAGTGACCATCACGGCTTACTTCGACGGTGTGAAGGCGTTCGCGCTTTCCGGCAGCGTCAAGGCACAGAACCTGCTCTATACGGCGACGTCCGACGGGGAAGGCGGCATCACCTACGCTGACGGCGCGAGCGACAGATACGTTTACGCGTTCCGCATCCAGGAGATCGCGGCAAACGACGACGTGTATATTCCGATCGGCGAAGTCTCGGTCACCTGCGGTACCGAGTTCGTTCAGAAGGTCGAAAAAGTCGCGTCCCCTGCGGCGAAAGACTACGAAGTAGAAGCGGGCGTGATCCTTCCGGGCGCGTTCTATTACCGCCTCGCCGACTGACCGCGCGGCACGCGGCTCCGAAGGGTAACATTACGCCGCGTCAAGGGGGCAGGGGGTTCCCCGCGGCACATCATGGAGCGCAGGGCGCTCACATCATTACCCCCTTGGGGGGTACATGATTGTTGCGCAACAACAATCATCAAATCCCACCCGCGCCAGCAAGTGCCGCCACGGCGCGCGCAGGCGAGTGCAGAGTCGTCGCTTGCGAACCGAAGGTGTACAAACGTACTCCGAGAGGTCGCAAGCGGCGAGAGGAAAACGAACAAAAAAGAAGAAACCCGTATCTACGGGTTTCAACTTATTATCAGCGGTTCACTGTGCGGAAAAACGGCACAGAGCAGAAAGCGTCAAGGATCAAAAGATCCCGTTCGTTTTCCGGTCTGTGCCGCATCCGCGCGTCGTCGTTATCGGGTTTGTAAGCCGGGTTCTGTGCGTGTTGCCACGCCGCGGTCATCTATCTGCGCCGTTTGTTACCAAACGGCTTGAGGGCGTGCGCCCTCTGCCGCCATCGGGATTCCGGCGGGAACCGTAGCGGATCGCTCCGCTCTCCCGAAGGCGTTGCTTCGGATAGGGTTTACAGGGAACCTGCGTTACCGTAGGTTCCGGTGAGCTCTTACCTCGCCTTTCCACCCTTACCGCCTTACGGCGGCGGTATATCTCTGTTGCACTTTCCCTGGGGTCACCCCCGGCGGACGTTATCCGTTATCCTTCCCTGTGAAGCCCGGACTTTCCTCACGGTAATACCTTTCGGCGCCATACCGCGCGATCGCGCCACCCGGTAACGCAGAATAGTATAACAGATGAAAGCCGTTCTGTCAAGGAAAACTTACCGCGCCGCTCCGTCGGTGTTTTCCGCGGCGTATGCCGGCTCGTCCTTGACCTTCAGGTAACGGTCGACGATAAGGAAGTAGACGAGCGAGAGCAGGACGGCGACGCCCGAAACGACAGCGACCGCGATCCACGGGATCTGCGACACGTTTGCGAAGGTGAATTTCCCGGTCTCCCCGTCCTGCAGGTTCGGGGCGATCTTCGCAACGTCGAAGATCAGCGCCGCGAGCGGGAGCAATCCGGCAAAGAACGCGAGCACCGAGCGCAGAGCGGTCTGCTTCTGCTCGGCGGGGAAGCGGCGCGGGATCTCGTAAGAGAAGTCGAGGATCGAGCCGAGGTAGAACGCCGCCGTGACCAGGATAATGGTCTCGGGGATCATGTAGGTCGCGTTGTAGACCAGGGAGAAGAGGTACGCCGCCGACAGCGGGATCGAGATGTTCCGCCACACGGTCACGCCCGAGATATAGTGGCAGACGAAGCGGAGCGCCGAGACGAAAAGCGCCCCGTAAATGAGAGCGGACGCCTGTGATCTGCCCTGTTTACGGAAGATGCCGCCCAAACCGGAGACGACGAAGGCGAGAACGTAGTCAAGCAGGGCTACGGCGAGAACCGACTGCCACCCGGTCACCCAACTGAACACCGAAAGACCGGTGAGCAGTTGCACGGTGGAGAAGACAAGCCCCGAGCCGAGGCCCCACAGCGGACCGTTGCGGTACGCGACGATCAGGATCGGGAGCATCGAGGCGCAGGTGACCGAACCGCCGTAGGGAAGTTCGGCAAGTTTCAGGAGGCTGAGCACCGAGGCGAGGGCGACGAGGATCGCCGATTCGACAAGGCGACGGACGGGGGTTTGCGTGTTGGTTTGCATGTTGTGTTCCTTCCTTTGAAACAAAAGATACCGCACAGGATACACCCGTGCGGTAGTCGTTCAAACGATCTCCCTACGACGGCATTATCCGTATCAGGTAAAGGGTTCGGATCTCTCCGTCTCAGCCAATCGGGAAGATTCCCGTCGGCACCCCTGATCTGTATTCTGTTTCGGTTCGTGCGGTAGTATAGCACACCCGGTTTTCTTTGTCAATAGGAAAACCGAAAAAAGTCGGGCAGCGGCTTATTTTGCGAAGATTTTGAAAGCGGAAACGACGCCGTACGACGCCAGCGTCATAATGACGCCCGCCGTCAGCACGCCGAGAAACACCGCGAAGAGCGCCCGCCACTTCTTCATTCCGAAGACCGCGGCGACAAGCGATCCGGTCCACGCCCCGGTCCCGGGAAGCGGGATCGCGACGAACAGGTACAGCCCGAGAAACGCGAGGCTGCGGGCGCGTCGGCTGTTTCGGTTTCCGCCGTCGCGGCTTTGCCCGCGCGCTTTTCCATCTTTTTGGCGCCCTTTTCCGCTTTGCGTTCGAGCCAGTCCACCAGTCCCACGAGGATATGGTGCCGCCGCATAAAGGCGAACAGGACGGGGATCAGGAGCAGAATGAAGGGCACGGGGAGCATATTCCCGAGGACCGTCAGGGCGTACGTCCATCCGAAGGGCAGCCCTTTCGCCGCCGCGATCGGGATCGCGCCGCGCAACTCGACGATCGGGATCATCGAGATCAGGAAGACAAGCAGATATTTTTTCAAGGGATCGGTTCCTTTCGCTTTGTGTCGTTACGAGTCGAAGAAGGTCCTGCCGTCGACCGTCACGCGCTCGGCTTTGGGGTACTCGAAGCAGGGGGAGACGCGAAGCAGATCGGCGAAGCGTTTGGACTCGTATTTCGCCATAGGAAGGTCGTGGAGCAGGTAGTTCCCGCACCCGGCGGGCGTCGCGCCGGGCACCTCGCCCTTGTAGGCGGCGCAATGGTCGAACGCCGCGAGCAGCAGCGGGAGAAGGTCGCTCGGCGCCGGGCGTCCCTTGACGATCAGGTAGAACCCGGTCAGGCAGCCCATCGGTCCCCAGTAGACGATCCTATCTTTCCATGCGGCGTCGTTTCGCAGGTAGGTCGCGACGATATGCTCGATCGTGTGCATGGCGTTGGGGTGGATCACGGGCTCGGCGTTCGGCCGCTTCATACGCACGTCGAAGGTGGTGACGAAGTCGCCCCCGACCGTGTCGACGCGCGACTCGTAAATGCCCGGCAGGATCCGGGTGTGGTCAACTTGAAAACTGGGGATCAGGTCCATCGGTATCTCCTTTTCCGCCCGGGGGCGGTCGTTGTTTTCGGTGCGGTTTTACTTCTTGCCGTAGTCTTTTCCGTAGACGTCGGTATAGTAGTCCACCCGCTTCGAGTTGTCGTAGATCGGGGGGTAAAGATCCTCTTCGGGGGTGATCCCCGCAAGGCGGCAGACCTCTTCGTGGCACCGCGAAACGAGGTCGGTCTCGCGTTCCTTGATATCCAGCGCCTCGTTCGGGAGCAGCGGTTCGCCGATCGTCAGGTCGAACAGGGCGATCTGCCGGAAGATCTTGCGGCGGATCCAGCCGGGTTTGCGGTAGGAAAACGCCATCGGCACGACGGGCTTTCCGGTGCGGCAGGCAAGGTATCCGATCCCGCTCTTGAAGGGGCGGACGGGGCGGTAGTACTCCCACATACTCCCCTCGGCGTAGACGTGCAGCCAGCCGCCGCTGTTTAAGTATTCCTTGGTCGCTTTCATACAGGCGACGGTGGCGCGCACGCCGCTGTCGGGGATCGGGATCCCGCCGACCATGCGGATCAGGTTCTTGTTCTCGCCCCGCACGTTCTCTGCCCAGACAAGTACGTCGGTGCGGCGGGGACGGAGCGCGCACATCACGGAAATATAGTCCCAGAAATGGACGTGGTTGGAGCACGAGAGCGCCCCGCCCGCGAGTAGTTCTTTGTGCTTTTTGAGGTTCTTTCGCCCCTTGATCCGAAGTCCCAGACGGATCCTCGCGAGGGGGAAAACCAGGATATAGAGGCACACGCGCACCCAGAACCGCTTGAAGCGGAAACCGAAACTGCGGTCGACGTAAGGGTAGTTCTCGTCGAAGATCTCGCCGTCGTTCTTCTTTAAGATGATGTAGTGCCGATCGGTATCTTCCGGGTAGGGGTATTTGTCGGTTTTCGGATCAAATCCCATGCGGATCCCCTTTCGATGGAGTGAAGTCGGTTTTATTCGATCTCGCCGCCGCCGAGCACTTCGTCCCCGTCGTAGAAGACGGCGGACTGTCCCGGCGTGATCGCGCGCTGCGGGCTATCAAAC
>CACYZS010000114.1 GCA_902778985.1 uncultured Ruminococcus sp. | reverse complement strand
CCGTTCGGGGAGATCACCTGTCCCGTGATGAAGGACGCGCCTTCCCCCGCAAGGAAGAGCACCGCTTCGGCGACGTCACGGGGGGTCCCGAGCCGTCCGAGAGGCGTTTCTTCGGCGAGCGTCCGACGCGTCTCTTCGTCGTAGGACGCACACATATCGGTATCGATCACGCCGGGACAAACGCAGTTGACGGTGATCCCGGAGGGGCCGAGTTCCATCGCGAGCGCCTTGCTTAAGCCTATCACACCCGCTTTGGCTGCGGAATAGCCGACCTCGCAGGACGCGCCGACCATTCCCCAGATCGACGAGATATTGACGATCCGACCGTATTTCTGCCGCACCATTTCCGGCACGCAAATACGAGTACAGATGTAAACTGCGGTCAGGTCAACGGCGATGAGTCGGTTCCAGTCGTCGAGCGACAGGTCCTGGATTAACCCGGATTTACAGATCCCGGCGTTGTTGACAAGGACGTCGACGCCGGAAAGCGCAGAGATCGCCTCTCGCATCCCGCGTTCTGCGTCGGAGGCGTCTCCGAGGTCGCATCGAACGGCGATTGATCCCGTCTCACGCGAGACCTTTTCGGCGGCTTCTTGTGCATTATGATAAAGAAAGGCAACCTTCGCCCCTTCGTTTGCGAACGCGCGGACGATCCCCGCGCCTATCCCGCGGGACCCGCCGGTCACGATCACCCGTTTCCCCAAAAATGCCGCATTATCCATCGTCTCTCTCCGTTCTCGTTTCTTTCGTCCATTGTAGCACACCGCGGAATATCTGTCAAGAAGGGCGTACTCTTTGCGGAAAAACCTTGCAATTCGGTATGCCCTGTGATATAATATGACAAAAACCGAAGGGAGCGCGTATGATCCTGATCATTGACAGCGACAGGCGGCGGGGCGAAAAGATGCAGAAGCATCTGTGGGATCTCCACCTGATCGCCGACGTCACGACCTTCGGTTCGCTTCGCAACCGCGTGCCGTACGAGCGGGTCACCGACGAGGTCACCTTCATCCTTCTGCTCCGTCCGGACGATCCCGACCGACCGCCACAATTCTGCAAGACCATTCACAGGAAATACAAGTTCCCGATCGTGATGCTCGGAGGCGAAGAGACGGTCCGTGGCTGCAAGGAAGAAAACGCCCCCGACCTGATCCTCTCGTCGAAACTGACCGACCGCAAGATCCTGCACGAAACGAGAGACCTGATGATCTCGCGCGGAAAACCCGATCCGTGGGACCGGATCGCCGGCGGCGTCCGCGACCGCATCGAATACGCAGACCACACCGTCTACGGTGAACCGTTGATGTTCAACCGAAGCGAACGGATGTTTCTCCGCGTGCTGATCCTCGCCTTCCCCGCTCCCGTCCCGATCGCGGAGTTGCGCGTACGCGCCGCCCCGCCGAATACCAAGAAGACGCTGAACGCGCTGAAAGTCATCGGATCGAAGATCAACAAGAAGGCGCTCGCCACGGTCCACCGCAGGATCATCAACTGGGATTCCGAGCGGTTTTGGATCCGCACCTCTAAAACCGATCCCGGTCCGACCGTCCACCGCGATCCCGACGAAGATTACGTAGAGTCGTACTACGACGAGTACAAGTATTACCCGCACAACTGTTTTTAACCGTTCGATCCGGTAAAGCCGGAGAAAGGAAACCGATATGCCCGCAACCGTCAGAGAATATCAGGACGCGATCCTGAAAGCCAAAAAGGAGAAAGGTTTTGCGATCCTCGCGCACACCTACCAGTCGCCCGAGATCGTCGAGATCGCCGACTTCACCGGGGACTCCTTCGCCCTGAGTAAAAAGGCGATGGGAATCGCCGAAAAGAACGTCCTGATGTGCGGCGTCCGCTTTATGGCGGAGACCGTCAAATTGCTTTCCCCCGAAAAGAAAGTAATCCTCGCCGCCCCCGACGCGGGCTGCCCGATGGCGGAGCAGTTCGTCCGGGAAGAGATCGAGGACTACCGGGCGGATCACCCCGACGTGATCGTCGTTGCTTACGTCAATACGACGGCGGACCTCAAATGCGTCTCCGACGTCTGCGTCACTTCGTCCTCGGCGCTCTCGGTGGTCGGAAAACTGCCGAAGGACCGCGAGATCCTGTTCATTCCCGATTGCAACCTCGGCGCCTACGTCGCCGCCGCCTACCCCGACCGGAAGATCACGCTCTGGCGCGGCGGGTGCCCGATCCACGCCGCAGTCAGCGCAAACGAAGCCAAAGAGGCGATCGCCCGTCACCCCGGCGCGAAACTGTTGGTCCACCCCGAATGCACCCCCGCCGTGACCGCTCTTGCCGATTATATCGGTTCGACCGCCGGGATCATCGACTACGCGTCCAACTCGCCCGATAAAGAATTCATCATCGGCACCGAACTCAGCGTGGTGTGGCATCTGTCCTACCGCTTCCCCGACAAGAAGTTCTACCCGTTGACCAAGAATCTGGTCTGCCGGAATATGCGTCTGACCTCGCTTCCCGACGTTCTTGCCGCCGTCAACGGCACGGGCGGAGAGGAGATCGTACTGGACGAAGCGACGCTCCGCGACGCGAAGGTCTGCATCGACAAGATGATCGAACTGGGATAATAGGCAAAAAACTTGTTTTCTCTTTTTTCATAAAGCACCGGCTTTAACCGCGATCACAAGTGAGGACGAAGCATGAAAACCTATTCGTTTCGGGATAAACCGCTGCGCATATTCGGCGTGGTGGATTTTGACAAGACCGGCAAACTGGAACGGCTGCCGGACACTGTACGCGAGGCGATCCCCTCCCTGTCCTTTCTCGGGCGTCGGTGTCCGGGGGCGCGGCTGTGTTTTCGCACCAACGCCGAAAAGGTGAACGTGACGATCGAACTCGAGACTTTCTCGCCCGACGTGGGGATGTCGATCTTCGCCGCCCAATCGGCGTTCGTGTTCGTGGGAGAGCGTCCCGTCTCTCGCTTTGCCGGACTGATCGCGCCAAACGACTATTCTGAAAAACAGTATTCCGGCTCCTTTACCAAGAGTTGCGAGACCGAAGACGTGACGATCTATCTGCCCCGCAACGAAGTGATCGCCGATATTCGCATTGAGGTAGACGACGGGGCGCTGGTCGAGGCGCCGACGCCGTATAGAGACGTCAAGCCGGTGGTCTACTACGGTTCGTCGATCACCGAAGGCGGCTGCAGTTGCAATCACTCCAACGCCTACAACGCCATTCTTTCCCGCTGGCTGAACGTGGACTACTACAACCTCGGCTTCTCGGGTAGAGCCAGAGGCGAGTTGGCGATGGCGGATTTCATCAACGGAATCGATATGGGCGTTTTCGTGTACGATTACGACCACAACGCGCCGAATTTGGCGCATCTCGAGAGTACCCACGAGCCCTTTTTCAAACGAATCCGCGAGGCGCACCCCGACCTGCCGATCCTGATGATGTCGCGCCCCAAATGCCGCTACAACGAACAGGACAGAGCACGCCGCGAAATTATACGCGCGACCTACGAGCATGCGCTCGCCGCAGGCGACAAACGCGTTCGGTTCCTTGACGGCGAGACCTTTTTCGGTACGGTGGACTCCGATCTTTGCACGGTGGACGGGACCCACCCCAACGACCTCGGTTTTTACCGGATGGCGAAGGTGATCCGTCCCACTCTGGAAGAGTTGATCGGGATGGCGGAAGGACGACAATAACAAATACGAAGAACCGCCCGAGAGCAAGCAATTCTCGGGCGGTTCTTGTTTTAGGAGTTTTCGTTCCCGTGCGTTATCGGATCCAGAACGCTCGTTTCGCGTTTTCGAGCGTCAGACGCGCCGTCTCTTCTGGTGAAACGCCGCGTACCGACGCGAGCGCCGCGTTGGTGTAGACGAGGAACCCCGAATCGTTCCGCTGCCCGCGGTAGGGGTGCGGCGTCAGATACGGCGCGTCGGTCTCGATCAGGATCCGGTCGGCGGGTACGGCTATAGCCGCCTCGACGACCTTGCGGGCGTTCTTAAAGGAAACGGTACCGGAAAACGAGATATACCACCCGCGCCTGACGTAGTCGAGTACCATCTCGGCGCTGCCGGAAAAACTGTGCATCACTCCCGTCACGCGGGGATGCCGTGCGAGCGCGTCGAAGACGTCGGCGTGCGCGTCTCTGTCGTGAATGACGACCGGAACGTCCAGTTCCTCGGCAAGCGTGAGTTGCGCGTCGAAATACGCCGCCTGCAACGCCTTGTCGGTATCGTCATAGTGATAATCGAGCCCGATCTCGCCGAGCGCGACCGGGCGCTTTCCGTCGGTTGTTTTGAAGAAGTCTCGGATCTCTTCGATCGCGTCTTCCAAACGGCAGTTCAACCCCTGCGCGTCGGTTGGGTGGATACCGGCGGCGTATTCCATTCCAGGATGGCGCTCCGCCTGCTCTTTGGCGAGCCGGGAGGTCTCGGGAGACGTCCCGACGTTGACGATCCCGCATACGTCGCGTGAGAGGAGAGCGTCGATCAGTTGATCGGCGCTCTCACCGTTTTGCGTGAATCTCGCATCCCAGTAATGGGCGTGCGAATCGAAGTATTTCACGGATCAGTGGATCCGTTCGCCGTTAGGCGTTTCGGGATCGAGGAAGACCACGCGGACGTCCTCTTCGCCCGAGGCAAGGAGCATTCCCTTGCTCTCGACGCCGCAAAGCGTCGCGGGGGCGAGGTTGGCGACCACGATTACTTTCTTCCCGATCAGGTCGGCGGGCTGATAATATTTCGCGATGCCCGAAACGATCTGCCGGCTCGCAGGTCAGGATCTCGGCAGAGCGGAGTTCAACGCCCTGGAACGCGTCGATCTTGATCTCGGGTTCGTGCTCGGGTTCTTCGATCTGTTTGGAAGCGTTCTGTTCAGCCGCCTTTTGCTTTGCCTCGATCTCGGCTAAGAATTTGGCTTCGTCGATCCGGGCAAAGAGCGTGAACGCCTCGCCGAGCGGCTTGCCGGATTCCAATGCGCCGAACGATGAAACCGACGCGTAATCGGTCTTGTCGGTCCCGAGTTGTTTGAAGATCTTGTCCGAGGTATCGGGGATGAAGGGCGTCAGAAGCACCGCGCCGTAACGCACCGCTTCGAGCAGATTGTAAAGCACCGTTCCGAGGCGCGCGCGGTTACTCTCGTCCTTCGCGAGCACCCAGGGCGTGGTCTCGTCGATATACTTGTTCGCGCGGCTGAAAAGCGCGAAGATCTCTTCGAGCGCGTCGGCAAGATGGTAGTCGTTCATCAGATCAAACGACGCCTTCTTCGCCTTTTCCGCCGTCGCTTTCAGTTCTGCGTCGGGTCCCTCTTCGGCGCCGGGGGTCGGCACGATGCCGTCGAAATACTTCTTGGTCATCGCGTGCGTCCTGCTGACGAGGTTGCCGAGGTTGTTCGCCAGATCCTGATTGTAACGGTTCAGCACGTTCTGATAGGTCACGCTGCCGTCGTTTGCGTAGGGCATCTCGGCGAGCGCGTAGTAACGGACGCCGTCGCGCCCGAAACTTTCGGCAAGATCGTCTGCGTAGATGACGTTGCCCTTGGATTTGGACATTTTATCGGCGCCGAAATTGAACCACGGATGCCCGAACACCTTTTTCGGGAGCGGCAGATCCAGCGCCATCAAAAAGATCGGCCAGTAGATGGTGTGGAAACGCAGAATGTCCTTGCCGATGATGTGCACGTCCGCCGGCCAGAGCCGTCTGAACTGCTCGGACTGCTCCTCGTAGGTCTTGTCGGGATCGTAGCCGATCGCGGTGATATAGTTGGTCAGGGCGTCGAGCCAGACGTAAACGACGTGTTTGTCGTCAAAATCGACCGGGATCCCCCACTTGAAACTGGTGCGCGAAACGCAAAGATCCTGCAGCCCGACTTTTAAGAAGTTGTTCATCATCTCGTTTTTGCGCGACTCGGGCTGAATGAACTCGGGATGATCTTCGATGTATTTGATCAGCCGGTCGGCGTACGCGGACATCTTGAAGTAGTACGCTTCTTCCCTTGCTTGCACGAGCGGGGCGCCGCAGTCGGGGCACTTGCCGTCCGCCGCCTGCGTATCGGTGATGAAAGACTCGCAGGGAGTGCAGTACCACCC
>CACYZS010000113.1 GCA_902778985.1 uncultured Ruminococcus sp. | reverse complement strand
TCAAACGCGGAGCGGAGGAACGCGCCCTTACGGCGCACGCCGTCGAGCAGTTCGTCGTCGATCCGGGATAGGATCGAGAGAGCGGCGGCGCAGCAGACGGGGTTCCCGCCGAAGGTCGAACCGTGATCGCCGAAGCCGAAGACGTTTTCCACCTTTTCCCCGAGCAGGGTTGCGCCGAGCGGCAGACCGCCCGCAAGTCCCTTCGCGGTCGAGACGATATCCGGCTTCAGCCCGTATTTCATATAGGCGTAGAGTTTCCCGGTGCGCCCGTTCCCGGTCTGCACCTCGTCGACGATCAGGAGCACGTCGTTTTCGGCGCACCAGTCGGCGACCTCGCGCGCAAACGCCGGATCCAGCGGGAGAACCCCGCCTTCCCCCTGAATGCACTCGATCATCACCGCGGCGAGCGGGGAAGACTTGTGCAGCGCGTCGAGTTCGGACGTCCCCGCGTTGGGCGTGACCGACGCGAACCCGGGCGTCAACGGTTGATAGAGTTCGTGGTAGTGATCCTGCCCGGTCGCGGCGAGTGTGGTCAGCGTCCGACCGTGAAAACTGTTCTTCATGGTCGCGACGGTGAAGCGGTCGGCACCGTACTTGTCGGCGGCGTACTTACGCGCCGCCTTGATCGCGCACTCGTTTGCTTCCGCGCCCGAGTTCGAGAAGAAGACCTTCTTCATACCGGTCTTCAAACAGAGCATTTCGGCAAGATCCGCGCAGGGGGTGGTGTAAAAAAGATTCGACGTATGCTGGACTTTTCCGATCTGTTCGATCACCGCCGCCTGCCATTGTTCGTCTGCGATCCCGAACGCCGTCACCCCGATCCCCGAGGTCAGGTCGATATACTCGCGCCCGTCCTCGCCCGTGAGCTGAGAGCCCTTGCCCGAGACGATCGCGACGGGGAACCGGTTGTAGGTCCCCGCGACGTAGGTTTTGTCTTTTTCAAATATCGTCATGTTCAGTCCCCGTTCGGTTTTACCATCGTACCGGCGCCCTCGTCGGTCAGCAGTTCCATCAGGATCGAGTGCGGGATCCTGCCGTCCATAATGACCACGCGCTTCACCCCGGCGTTGATCGCCTTCACGCAGCAGTCGACCTTCGGGATCATACCGCCCGAAATGACGCCCTGCTCCCGCAGGTGCGCCGCCTCGTCCACCGTGATCTCGGAGATCAGGGAAGCGGGATCGTCCTTATCGCGGAGAATGCCCGCGATGTCGGTCATCAGCAGCATACGTTCGGCGCCGAGAGCCCCGGCGATGTACGCGGCGGCGGTGTCGCCGTTGATGTTGTAGGCGTTGCCCGCCCGGTCGCAGCCGATGGTCGAGACCACCGGGATATACCCTTTTTCGAGCAGGTCGGTGATGGGCGCGGGGTGGATCTTCACCACTTCGCCCACGAATCCCAGCCGGGGATCCTTCTGCACCGCCTCGATCAGCCGCCCGTCCATACCCGACAGCCCGACGGCGCGCCCGCCCTTGTTTTCGAGCAGGTTGACCAGGGTCTTATTCACCTTTCCGGCAAGGACCATCTGCACGATGTCCATGGTCTCGGCGTCGGTGACGCGCAGACCGTCGACGAACTCGGGCTTCTTCCCGAGTTTCTCCATCAGCCCGTTGATCTCGGGGCCGCCGCCGTGGACCAGCACCACCTTCACCCCGATCAGGGCGAGCAGCACGACGTCCTCCATCACCTGCGCCTTCAGGGTGTCGTCGATCATGGCGTTGCCGCCGTACTTGACCACGATGGTCTTTCCGTTATAGCGTTTGATGTTGGGGAGCGCCTGTACCAGTACCTCGGCGCGCTCGTGATTGGTGATCGCGTTCAGCATCTTTCGTTTCCTTTCCTCAGGTGCGGTAGTCGCCGTTGATCTTCACGTAGTCGTAGGTCAGATCGCAGCCCCAGGCGTTCGAGGATTCGATACCGGAGTTGAGGCAAACCAGGATCTCGATCTCCTTTTCGGAGAGGATCTTTTTCGCCGTCTCTTCCGAGAAGTCCACGCCGCAGCCGTTCTTGCAGACCGGAATGGTGCCCGCGGCGCTCGAGAACGCGACGTCGATCTTGTTGACGTCCACGTTCGCCCCGCTGTATCCGATCGCGCAGAGGACGCGTCCCCAGTTGGCGTCGGCGCCGAACATCGCGGCTTTGAGCAGGCTCGAGCAGATCACGCTCTTCGCCACCGTGCGGGCGGTTGCTTTACTGTCCGCGCCGGTCACGCGGCATTCGAGAAGGCGCGTCGCGCCCTCGCCGTCGCCCGCGATCAGGCGGCAGAGCGAGACCGTCACCGAGTTGAGCGCCGCCATGAAGACCGAGAAGTCCTCGCCGTCCCCGTCGATCACGGGGTTGCCCGCCATGCCGTTCGCCAAAACCGTCACCATATCGTTTGTCGAGGTGTCGCCGTCGATACTCACCATATTAAAGGTGTCGCGGACGTCGGTGGAAAGGGCGCGCTGCAGCATTTTGGGCGAGATCGCCGCGTCGGTGGTGATAAAGACCAGCATGGTCGCGAGGTTGGGGTGGATCATGCCGCTCCCCTTCGCGATCCCGCCGATCTTGCAGGTCTTGCCCGAAAGGGTGAACTCGACCGCCACCTCTTTCATGATGGTGTCGGTGGTCATGATCCCCTCGGCGGCAAAGCCGCTGCCGTCGTCGGTCAGCCCGGCGGCAAGCGCGGGAAGCCCGTTTTCGATCGGGGTGACGTCGAGCGGCTGCCCGATCACGCCGGTCGAAGCCACGATCACGTCGTCGGGGTCGATCCCGAGCACCTTCGCGGTCGCTTCGCAGGTCGCCTCTGCGACCTCGATCCCGTTGGCGTTGCAGGTATTGGCGTTCCCGCTGTTGCAGACGATCGCGCGGGCGCAGCCGTTTTCAAGATGTTTTTTGGTAACGAGCAGGGGCGCGCCCTTGACCAGATTGGTCGTGTAGACCGCCGCCGCCGCCGCGGGCGCCTCGCTTACGATCAGCGACAGATCCCGCTTGGTGCGGTTCTTGCGGATCCCGCAGTGGATCCCGTTCGCCTTGAACCCTTTCGCGGCGCAGACGCCGCCACTCACAACTTTCACTTTCAAAATCCCCTTTTCTTTATCCGAGTACCAACCCGGTCGTCTCGGGCAAGCCGAGTGCGATATTCATGTTCTGGATCGCCGCGCCCGACGCCCCCTTGCCGAGGTTGTCGAAGCGCGAGACGAGAAGGATCCGTTCGTCGTTTCCGAACACCGAGATCTCCATATCGTCCCGTCCGGCGAAAACGCCCGCAGAGAGCAGTCCGTCGGCGTCCGCCGCCCCCGACCAGGAGACGATCGGACCGCGGTAGACCGTGCGGTAGAGGTCGATCACGTCGGAGCGCGTGCCTTTCAGCAGTTCTGAGGGCAGTTCGACCGTCACCGCCATTCCCGCGTAGAACGAGGAAACGATCGGGGCGAAGATCGGCGGGTGCGTAAGTCCCGCAATCAACTGCATCTCGGGCAGATGCTTGTGCGTCTGCGACAGTCCGTAGATCCGGGGCGCCTGCAGGCGGGCGGCGTTCGCCGGATCCTCGTATTCGGCGATCATCTTCTTCCCGCCGCCCGAGTAGCCGGTGAGCGAGAAGCAGGCGAGCGACGCGTCCTTGTCGAGCAATCCTGCCGAGACCAGAGGCGCGACGAGCGACACGAAGCCGCTGGCGTGACAGCCGGGGTTGGCGATCCGCTTCGCCTTCGCGATCTTCTCCCGCTGTCCCGCGAGTTCGGCGAACCCGTAGGTCCAGTCGGGGGACACCCGGTGCGCCGTCGACGTGTCGATCACGACCGTCTTCGCGTCCCCGATCAGTCCGACCGCCTCGCGCGCCGCGTCGTCGGGCAGGCACAGGAAGGCAACGTCCGCTTCCGCGAACCGCTCCGCGCGCGCCGCGGGATCCTTCCGCTTTTCGTCGGGGAGCGTCAGCAGCGCGATATCCTTGCGTGCCGAGAGCCGCTCGCGGATCCGAAGCCCGGTCGTTCCGGCGCTTCCGTCAATGAAAACCTTGGTCATTTTTCGCCCCTTCTCAATGGATATGAATAATTATACAACCCGCTTTCCTGAATGTCAAGATATTTATAGAAAATATTTTTGCGGAAAATGAATAAAATGCGAATATATGCAGTATAAAGCCGGGGAAGTTGTATAAATGCCGTTTCCGCTTTCATTATAGCGCGTCGTGCGGAAAAAAGCAAGAGGCGTCCCGCCGTGCGGCGGGGCGCCCGTATTCGGTTGTCAGAGCGCGTCCGCCATATCGAGGATCAGGCGTTCGCTCTTTTCCCACCCGAGGCAGGCGTCGGTGATGCTCTTTCCGTAGACGCCGCCGCCGATCGGCTGGTTGCCGTCCTCGATGTAACTTTCGACCATGAAGCCCTTGACCAGTTTCCGGAGTTCCGGGTTGTAGCGGCAGGAGTGCAGCACTTCCTTTAGGATCCGGGGTTGTTCAAACGGGTTCTTGCCGCTGTTGGCGTGGTTGCAGTCGACGATGACGGCGGGGTTCTGCACCTGCCATTTCAAAAAGAGTTCGGCGAGGTGGACAAGCGACTCGTAGTGGTAGTTCGGGTGCGTCACGCCGGTATTGTCGATATAGCCGCGCAAGATCGCGTGGGCGTAGGGGTTGCCGTAGGAGCGCCCTTCCCAGCCGCGGTAGATGAAGTCGTGCTGATGCTGGGCGGCGAGGATCGCGTTCATCATGACCGAGAGGTCGCCGCTGGTCGGGTTCTTCATCCCGACGGGGCACTCGATCGCGCTCGCGGTCAGGCGGTGCTGCTGAACCGCGCGCATATGCAGTTCGCGCGTCGCGATGATGCCCTTGAAGAGGTCGGGGTCGCCCGCGGGGTTGGGCTGATGCACCAGACCCTTGTAGCCGTCGCCGGTCGTTCTGGGCTTGTTGGTGTAGATGCGCGGGACGATCAGGATCTTGTCCTTCACCTTTTCCTGCACCGGGATCAGGCGGGTGATGTAGTCGATCACGCTGTCCTCGTTGTCGGCGGAGCAGGGACCGATGATCAGCGCCATCTTGTCGCTGTTACCGGAGAAGATGGCTTTCAGTTCGGTCAGCCGCCGCTCGACGGTCTCTTCCATCTCCCGGGTGACGGGGTACATTTCCTTGGTCTCCATCGGGATCGGGAGTTTGCGTTTGAAGTTCATGTTCATTTCGGGTTCCTCTTTCGGTTGGATATCACTTGTTAAAATAGGCGCGGCGTTCGGTCGAGAGCCGCATCTTCGCCCGCAGTCCTTCGGCGTCGCCCTCGGCGAGCAGACGGCGCATCTCCGAAAATTCGGAAATGAAAAGATCCATCTGTTTCAAGAGGTCGTCGCGGTTCAGAAGGAAGAGTTCGCTCCACATCGCGTCGTTGATGCGCGCGATCCGGGTCAGGTCGCGGAAACTGTCGCCGGTGTAGTCGACCAGGTGCCGGTTGTCGGAACAGGTCATCAGCGAGACGGCGATGCAGTGGGTGAGTTGGGAGAGAAAGCCGATCATCTCGTCGTGCTCCTCGGGCGACAGGACGCTGACCTTGCGGAAACCGAGGATGCGCCCGAGATCCTTGCACCATTCGATCGCCTCGGGGGTGTTCTTGTCGGTCGGGGTGACGATGTAGTTGGCGTTATAGAAGATCCGCTCGTCGCTGTTCTCGACGCCGTAGACCTCGCGCCCCGCCATCGGGTGGGACGCGATGAACTCGACGTCGGGGCGGAGCATCGCCTGAATATCGTAGACGATGCAGCGTTTCACGCCGGTCACGTCGGTCAGGCGGGCGCCGGGTTTCAGGTACTTCTGGTAGTCCCGGATCCACTCCTTGAACACCCCGGGATACAGGGCGAAGACCACCGCGTCGGCTTCCCCGACGAGGGCGGGATCGACCTCGTGCGAACCCGCGTCGATGATCCCGTGTTCGAGGGCGTAGTCGATGGTTTCCTTGCGGCGCGCCAGCGCCGTCACGCGGAAGCCGAGGCGTTTCAGACCTTTGGCGTAACTGCCGCCCATCAGTCCGAGCCCGACGATCAGTACGTTACTTTTCGATATCCATTCCATGTTTGATCTCCACCTTGATATTTACGGATTGCAGTTGTTGGAAGAAGTCGGGGTAACTCTTGGCGACCGCCTCGATCCCCTCGACGGTTCCGCCGAGGCGCGAGAGCAGCACCGCCGCCGCCATCACGATCCGGTGATCGTTGTGCCCCGAGAGGGGTTCGTCCGGTTTCTTGGCGCCGGAGCCGACCGTGATCTCGTTGTCCCCGACGTCGAGTCGGGGGCGAGGTCGGGGCAGTCGGAAAGGTCGATCTTTGCACGTCCGCGATCGAGTTCCGCGAGCAGATCCGCGACGCGGCGGTCGCCCTGCCGGCTCTCGGGATCCAGCCCCGTGACAGGGACGCCGAGCGAGAGGAAGGGCGCGGCGTTCGACCAGTCGCCCTCGACCGATGCGTCGCCGGGACGGTAGGATTGCCCGCCCTTGACCGAAAGCGTGGTTTCGTCGATCCACGCCGCCGTCACGCCGAACGCGGAGAGGGCGGAGAGGGTCAGGTCGATATAACTCTTGCTTTCAAGCGGCGGGAGCAGACGGATCGTACTGTCAGATTCGAGCAGCGGGAGCGCGAAGAGCAGTCCGGAAACGAACTGGGAACTGACGTCGCCGGGGACCGTATAGTCTCCCGGTGTGAGGCTTCCCGACACGCGGACCGCCGTCCCGGACTTTGCAAGCGAAAAGCCCTTTTGCCCCGCGAGCGTCTCGTAGACCGAGAGCGGGCGGGAAAGCAGCGACGGGGCGCCCGAAAGGGTCGCGGTCCCGCCGGAGAGCAGACACAGCGGCAAAAAGAAGCGCAGGGTGCTGCCGCTCTCGCGGCAGGGAAGACAGGCGTTCGATACTTGGCGCGGGTCGGTCCCGCGAACCGTCGCGACGTCGCCTTTGAGGTCGATCTTCGCGCCGAGGGCGGAGAGGCAGTCGATGGTCGCCGAGACGTCCTCGGACGGGGCGATCCCCGACACGCGGCTGACGCCGTTCGCCAGTCCCGCCGAGATTAGCAGGCGGTGCGCCATGCTCTTGCTCGGGGGCGCGGCAATCGTCCCGAACGGCGTCGAGGGGGTGAAGACCGCTCTCATTTGCCGTCACCGATCAGAAGGTCCATCGCTTCGAGATACCCCTTCAGTCCGTGTCCCGCGATCGTGGCGATACAGGCGGCGCGGACGTAACTGACCTGCCGGAAATCCTCGCGGCTCGCTACGTCCGAGATATGCACCTCGACCGTCGGGATCCCGACCGCCTTGACCGCGTCGCAGAGCGCGACGCTGGTGTGGGTGTAGCCGCCCGGGTTGAAGACGATGCCGTCGATCTCGCCGTACGCCATCTGGATCCGGTCGATCAGGTCGCCCTCGTGATTGGACTGGTAGAGCGCGACGTCGACCCCGCGTTTTTCGGCGTGTTCCTTCACCATCCGGCAGAGATCGTCGTAGGTCTCCTTGCCGTAGATATCCGGCTCGCGGATGCCGAGCATATTCAGGTTGGGGCCGTTCAGAACGAGTAGTTTCATTTCAATTTCTCCATGATCGCAAGCGCGATATTTTCGGGGGTCGTACCGACCGGGACCGTCAGATCCGCCGCGCTCTCGTAGAGCGGGCGGCGCACGGCGTAGAGGGCTTTGATCTTTTCGGCTCGGTCGGCGAGCGGACGGTCGGAGGTGGGAAGCAGGTCTGCAAGCGGGCGGTCGAGCCAGATCAGCACGCCGTTTCCGCGCAGCGCCGCAAGGTTCTCTTCCCGCAGGATCGCCCCGCCGCCGGTCGCGATCACCTTTCCGCCGGTCTCCGATACCTCGCGGATCACGGCGCTCTCCAGATCGCGGAACGCGGGCTCGCCTTTGGTCGCGAAGATCTCGGTGATGGGAGTGCCCGCGCGCCGGACGATTTCTTCGTCGGTATCGACGAGGGCGCGTCCGAGTTGGTCGGCGAGCAGCCGCCCGACGGTGCTTTTGCCGGAGCCCGGCATCCCGATCAGGACGACGTTTTGCTTCTCAAAGAGGAGTTCGGCGTAGATCCGTTCGGTCACGTCGTCCCCGATGGGTTCTCCCGTGAAGAGTTCTGCCGACTTCATCGCCTGCGCGACCAGCATATACAGTCCGTTTTCCGCCGGGATCCCGAGCGCGCGGGCGTCGAGCAGAAGCCGGGTGTGCAGCGGGTTGTAGATCGCGTCCACAACGCCGGACAGGCGCGGGAAGCGCGACAGGTCGACGGGCGCCGTCCCGGCGTGCGGGAACATCCCGACCGGCGTCGTGTTGATCAAAAACTCCGCGTCGGCGCAGTCGCGGTACGCCGCCTCGTAGGTCACGGCGCCGTCCCGCCCCGTCCGGCTGACGCGGATCGCGGTTTTTGCGTTCAGCGCCTTCGCCGCGGCGAGCGCCGCCCGGCTGGTGCCCCCGGTCCCGAGGATCAGGACGGTCATGCCGGCAAGGTCGGGACGCATCCGGCGGATCAGGGCGATCAGTCCCCGGACGTCGGTGTTGTCGCCGTAGAGTTTGCCGCCCCGGTTGACGATGGTGTTCACCGCCCCGACTGCGCGGGCGAGGTCCGACGTGTCGGACAGGTACGGGATCACGTCGGTCTTGTAGGGAATGGTCACGTTGATCCCGGCAAAGTCGCGCCGTGTCAGGAACGCGCCGAGTTCCCCTTTGGGGATCTCGCAAAGTTCGTACGGGTACTTGCCGAGTTTATCGTGGATCTCGCGGGAAAAACTGTGCCCCAGTTTCTCCCCGATCAGTCCGTAGTTCATTTCGTTCCCCCGAGCCAGTCGGCGCCGTACCGCCCCGCGAGGGCGTCGCAGAGCACCAGAGCCGTCACCGCGTCGCAGACGGCGCGCGCCCGGTGGACGATCGCCGGATCGTGGCGGCCGGGGATCGCGAGTTCCGCCGCCTCGCCGGTGCGAAGATCGACGGTCTGTTGCGGACGCGAGATCGAGGGGGTGGGTTTGACGGCGCAGCGGAACAGGAGCGGCATCCCGTTCGAGATCCCGCCGTTGATCCCGCCGTTACGGTTGGTCTTGGTGGCGATCCCGCCGTTTGCCGGCACGAAGGCGTCGTTTGCCTCGCTCCCGCGCATTCCGGCGAGGGCGAACCCGTCGCCGAACTCGACGCCCTTGACGCCGGGGATCGAGAACAGACCGTGGGAGAGCAGACTTTCAAGCGAGTCGAACCAGGGTTCGCCCACCCCGGCGGGCAGTCCGGTCACGGCGGTCTCCAGGATCCCGCCGACGCTGTCGCCGTCCTCCTTCGCTTTCAGGATCGCCGCCTGCATCTTTTCCGCCGCCACCCCGTCGAGGACGGGGAAGGGACGGTCGGAGAGGGCGGCAATATCCGCGTTCAAATCCTCAAACGCGCGGTCGGGGATATCGGCGAGCCGGGAGATATGCGTGCCGATTTTGATCCCGCGGAGTTCGAGCGCGGTTTCGGCAACGGCGCCCAGGGCGACCAGAGCCGCCGTTACGCGTCCCGAGAAATGACCGCCGCCGCGGTAGTCGGCGAAGCCGTGGTATTTGACGAAACCGGTATAGTCGGCGTGCCCCGGGCGCGCCAGATCCCGGACGGCGTCGTAGTCGCCCGAGCGGACGTTGCTGTTCGGGATCAGGACGCAGAGCGGCGTGCCGGTCGTTTTGCCGTTGAAGACGCCCGAGACAATCTCGAACGCGTCGGCTTCGACGCGGGAGGTCGAGATCGCGCCCTGCGGACGGCGGAGAGCGAGTTTCTTTCCGATCGTTTCCGGATCGACCGGGATCCCCGGCGCCAGTCCGTCGAGAACGCCGCCGACGGCGGGACCGTGGCTCTCGCCGAAAATGGTCGTCAGGACGTTGGTTCCGAACGTGTTTTTCATGCTTTCACCACCGTTTCGATCTTCTCCCGAAGGGCTTCGGGAGAGAGGGAGATCTGTTTGCAGGCGCCGACCGTTTCAACGAAGATCGCCGTGATCTTGCCGCCCGCCGCTTTCTTGTCGTGCAGGAGCGCGGCGTAGACCTTTTCGGGATCCGCCGTGACGAAGGTCGGCAGTCCGAGCCGTTGCAGCACCGGGATCAGCCGCTCGCGCACGGCGGGCGCGCACATCGGGATCATACCGAGCGAGACGCACTCACCGTGGAGCAGTCCGCTCACGCTCTCGATCCCGTGCCCGACCGTGTGTCCGAAATTCAGGATGCGGCGAAGTCCGCTCTCCTTTTCGTCCTGCTTGACCACGGATTTTTTCACCGCGAGCGCCCGGGAGAGCGCCGTCACGAGGTCGCATTCGGCGTCGCCCGACTCGTAGAGCGAGAAGAGCGTCGCGTCGGCGATCAGCCCCGCCTTCACGATCTCGGCGTGTCCCGCCGCGATCTGGCGCGGGGGCAGGGTGGAGAGGGTATCGGGGTCGATCAGCACTTTTTTCGGCTGCCGGAAGACGCCGACGATATTCTTCACGCCGTCGAGGTCGATCCCGGTCTTGCCGCCGATCGAACTGTCGGCTTGCGAGAGCAGGGTGGTCGGGATATTGTAGAAGTCGATCCCGCGCATATAGAGCGCGGCGGCGAGCGCCGAGAGGTCGCCGACCACGCCACCCCCGACCGCGCACACGCAGTCGGAACGCGTAAAGCCCCCGGCAAGCATCTTCGAGAGCAGGCGTTCAAGGACGGGGAAGGATTTGCTCGATTCGCCCTGTTCGACCGTCACGACGGTCGGTTCCTTGCAGGCGGCGGCGACGGTCTTCGCGTAGGTCGCGGGCACGCCTTCGTCGGTTACGATCAGGACTTTTCTGTCAAGCGCGAGCAGTTCGCCCGCTTTTTGGAGGCAGCCCGGCTCGATCACGACGTCGTATCCGTTCTCCCCCAGTTCCATACGGAGCGTCATATCGATTGTCCCCCCTGTTCGGCGTTCGCCGCGCGGTAGTGCCCCGCGACCTTGACCATCGGGCAGACGCCGCGGAGCGCGGCGATCATGCGCCGGGCGTTCTCGGAGCAGGCGTCGCCCTCGGCTTCGGCGTAGAAGTAGTAGTGCCAGGGAAGATCCTTCATGGGACGCGAGCGCAGAACGCGCAGGTTGAAGTTGTAGGCGCTGATCAGGTTGATCGCGGTCGCGAGCCCGCCGACCTCGTCCTTGACGGTGAAGAGGAGCAGGAAGGCGCCGCCGTCGCGGCTCGCCGACGCGGGGTGTTCCGCCCGCGAGAAGACGGCGAAGCGCGTCGTGTTGGTCTTGCTTTCGTTGACGTCGTGATCGAGGACGGTCAGCCCGTACAGGTCCGCCGTTTCGCTGCTCGCGATGGCGGCGACCGAAACGTCGTTTTTCTCGGCGACCGCCTTGGCGGCGAGGGCGGTGTTCTCGGCGGTCTCGGTCTTGAAGCCGTTTGCGCGGATATACGCGCCGCACTGCGAGAGCGCCTGCGGGTGGCTGACCACGGTCTTGACGTCCGAAAGTTTGGCGCCCGGCACGCCGAGCAGGTTTTGCGTCACCGAGAGGTCGTAGACGCCGTTGACGTACAGCCCGCCCGAGAACATCAGGTCGAGCACCTGTCCGACTTCGCCCGCGAAACTGTTCTCGATCGGGAGCACCGCGACGTCGCATTCCCCCGATTCGACCGCTTCGTACGCCGTTTCAAACGAAGGATAGGAGACCGCCGTCCCGTCGGGGAAGATCCGCTTCGAGGCGACGTGGGCGAACGCCCCCTCCACGCCGCTGTACGCGACGCGAAGCCCCTCGTTCAAACGGTGCTGCCAACTCTTGCTGACCTCGATCGTCCCCGAGAGGAACCGCACGTAGAACGACCGGAGTTCGGGATCCCCGATCAGGGCGCTGCGCCCCTCGATCACCCGCGCCTCCTGTTCCTTGTCCTCGATCGGAAGCCCGTGCGCGCGTTTGTATTCCGCGATCTTGCGCACCGCTTCCATACGGGAGACGAACAGTTTCGCCATCTCCCCGTCGATCTGTCGGATCTTCTCTCTCGCTTCGTTCAGTTCCATTTTCGTTACCTCGTTTTTCACGACTGCCTTTTTACGAAAAAATCCGCCTCTGTCCGGATCGAACAGGGCGGCTCGCACTCATAAACCGATTATCCGTTTACGCTCTCGTTGCCGTCTGTCTCCGGGCATCAAAAGAAAACCCCCGGTAAGGAAGCGGTCAGAGCCATATTCGTTTTTTTCATTTCTCGGGCGCCTCCTTTTTTACGGATTTCCAAACGGTCGTGCCTATTATAGCACGCTTTTTTTGTCGTGTCAAGCCATTTTTTTCAAGAGTTTTCGGAAAAAAGGGAAGACGGAAACGGCAAAAAAGCGGCGACGCCGTCTCAAAAAAGAGGGAAGGGGACAAAAAACGTCTCTTGACAGAAACCGGAATAAGGAATATGATTAATATAACGGTACGAAGAAGTATTCCGGAACGGAAGCACGTTCCCGAAATTTCTTCTTCTGACGAAACGGCGCGAAAAAACGCATAGGAGAACCGCTATGAAAAACCGGATCTTATCCCTGCTCCTGGCTTTGTGCTTCGTCTTTTCGGTCTTGGCGCTCGCGTCCTGCGACAAGGGCGGGCAGGAGGTCGACGCCGCCGGGTCCGCCACCGAAGAACCGCTGACGGATCCGAGTGGAACCGAGGCGGACACAGCCGAAG
>CACYZS010000112.1 GCA_902778985.1 uncultured Ruminococcus sp. | reverse complement strand
CAGATCGTCGAAGCCGGCTTTGACAAATACTTCGTCGATCACACCGTCGGCGTCTACCCGCAGGCGGCGGCGGGCGTGCCCTTCGACGCCAAGTATATCGGGGTGAAGGGCGACGTGTTCGCCGACCTGACCGAGGACCTCGCCGCCGAGCAGAAGGCGCGCGTTACCTACGACAACCTGCTCCGCCTGATCGACGATCCCGACGTCCGCGAACCGCTTAAATTCCTGCGGCAGCGCGAGATCGTCCACTTCCAGCGGTTCGGCGACGCGCTCCGCGTCGCGCAGGACAGGAGCAACGCAAAAAACTACTACGCCTGCAACCCCGCGTTCGACAAACCGGCGCGGGAAGCGCGCTAACCCCCCCGTTTTCCCGAAAAAAAGAGACCGCCCGGGGTTTCACCCGGGCGGCGCCTTCGGGTTGCAAACGCCTAAATCTGCGTTTGCACCGATTTGTATTCGTTGTAGTAGCGGTAGTAGGGACAGGAGCCGGTCCGCTTCGCGAGGAACTCCGCCATCTCGTCTTCGTCGAGCCGTTGGTCGCACACGTAGGCGTCGTCCCATTCGTCGTAGCGGTAGAACTCGCAGTCCTCGCAGCGGGAGTTGACGGGCAATCTCTTTTTCTGTGCCATACGATCTCTCCTTTCCCGGTTGCGGGGCGCGCCCTTCGCGCCCTCTCCGATCTCATTATAGCACGTCTCGCATAAAAATACAAGAGTGATAGAAAAATTGACAGAATACGGAAAGGCAAAACAGCAGATAAAATCTTGACTTTTCGGCATTTTTATCGTATAATAATGCTGCAGGGATACACACGGTATCCCCCGTCTCAACAAAGGAGAAACAGGATGTTAAACAAGAATTATAGACGTGCTTTTTCGCTTCTTTCCGTCGTTTTTCTGTTTGCCGCGCTGGTCTTTCTCGTGACGGCGTGCAGTCTTGGCGGATCCGTCGAGGGCGGCGGGAGTACCGCCGCGCCGACCATGGTCGGGATAGAGGCGACGGTGGCGGACGGTTCAACTCTGAACGTTCAGGGCGACCGGATCGTGATGGCTCTGGGGCAGATCTCTGTGATCGCAAACGGCGATCTTACGGTCGTCGCACTTTATTCGGACGGCTCCAGACAGCCCCTGACCGATTTTACGGTCGACGCTTCGTCCCTTCTGAGCGCGGAGTCTTCCGGACTTTATTCGGTCTTCGTCGCGTACGGGCAGTATTCGGTTTCGATCACGGTCGACGTCGTTGACGCCCGCGCCTCGCTGCCCGCGATCGAGACCGTAGAGATCTATTCCGTCGAGTATAGCGGGGAGGAAATCGACGTCGTCGCGAAACTCGACGAAAACCGCGCCGATGAGGACAAGATCGCGACACTGCTTGAAGCGGGCAAGGTGACGGTCGTCGACGGCGAGTACTATACGCGCAAGGCGACCGACGCGGGCGATTATCAGTTTTGCCTGAGGGCGGCGGACGGCTACGTCTGGGGGGATGAGTCCACAGGCTTTTTCACCGAGCAATACGTCGGCTGGCGCATCGCCAAAAAGGTGATCCCCGTTCCGACGGCGGGCGAAACGACCAGTTTCGTCTATACCGGCTCGGAGATCACGCTCCCCGTCGATCTGCACGGTTTTGACGACGTGGTCACGCTCTCGAACGGAGGCGCGCCGACCAACGTGGCGACGAACGCAAATTCGGGCGAGAACGTCAACCTCTGCATTGCGTACGTCAGGAACGAGTACCGGAACAATTACGTTTTCGAGGGCAATCTCGACGCCGTCGAGGTGGCACAATGGAAAATCACGCCGCGGCTTTTGCCGTATCCCGTTCTTCTGACCGGGACCAAGGTCACGGAAAATCAGACCGATTACTATCATTTCGACTACAACGAAGGAAATCCCGTCGACGTCAGGACCAACGTGGACGGTACGGGACTGTTCCTCCTGGAGGGCGTTTCGTACGCGACCTACGTCAGCGGCGGATACTTCACCGTCAACGTTACGCTTGACGAGACGAAGGCGAACCGGGAGAACTATCGCTGGGAGGACGGCTCGGAGATCACGGGCCCCGTCTCCTTCAACGTCGTGGTCGATCCCGTCGATTACACGCTGCCCGCCGCTGTTTCCGCTACGACGCTCTACGCCGAGACCGAGTACAGACCGGGCGGGACTTACGCGTACGACGACGCGTGGCTGGAACTGACCTCCGCGACACGTTCGTATCTGACGGAACAGGGGATTTGGATCGACGGCGGCGTTTCCCAACTGATCTATAACGACGACGCGACCTTTGCCGTCGGTACCCGGACGCTGAAATACCTCTTCCGGCGCAGCCCGAACTACAACCTGACCGAGATTGACCTGACCGTTACGGTCAAGCCGGCGAGCGTGAACGTCTGGGGCTATTCGTGGCAGGGACGCCAGAACGTCGACGTCGAGAACAACTGGTTCGACGTCAGGGAAGGAAACTTCATCTACAACGGACGTTCGCAGAGAAAGGCGCTGAATCTGGCGGCGACGTCGGATTATCTCAACGAAGAGGGACTTTACCCGACGGTCACCTATCGCGTCTATTACGGTACGACCGAGGGCGTCTACGGGCAGGAGCCCGTTCAGACCGTTACCGTGACCGCGAACGAACGCGGCGAGGTCGTATTCGATTATATCGGCGTCGGAAGCGTGAACGCCGGGTACTATAAGACGGTGGCGACTCTGTCGGTCGAGGGCGGGAACTACGTTTTCGTGATGAACGGTAACGAGGTGACGTCCGTCGAAACGGAGTGGCAGATCGAAAAGGCGGCCCTGACCGTCTATCCCAATCTCCTCGGTACGTTCGGCGCGTGGGCTTGGAACGGCTATTACAGTTACTTTACCGGCGCAAACAAGACGGTTTCGCTCGGTTCTTGCTCCGCTGTCATCGAGACCTTCTTCGACGACAACGGCAACAAAACCGTCTGGGGTTCCTACGGCGGTTCCGGGGACGATTTCGATCTTGCCGACTACGTGGAGATCGGCGCGCTGCATACCTATTTCTTCGACGGCGACTGGCAGATCGCGGAAAACACCTCCGCGATCGGCAGATACAAGACGACGCTCGACGTGTCTTTGAAGGACGGCGCGGACGCCAACTTCACGCTTTGCGTGTACGCCGTTGGGGAGGACGGAAACGGGATCGAATGGACGATCCTGAACAACGTGATCGACGCGTCGGGTATGGGCTGGATCAACGCGGGCAGTTACGTTTACCGCGGCGATGCGCCGATCCTGACCGGGGTTCCCGCCGGACTCAGCGTTCGCTATTACGATCTCTACGAGGACGGGTTCTGCGGCGGAAACGTCGGAGCCAACCGCCGTCGGGCGATCGTTTGGGCGGAGGAACAGGCGGACGGGTACGAAGGCGTGACACTTACGCTGCCCGACGGGTGGACGTACGACAAGGACAACAGTTCGAACCCCATCCTTCAGACGGGAACCGGAACGACCGACTACGCCGTCACAAAGAAGATCATTACGCTCGACGATTTCTATCTCCTGATCGACGGCGAGAGGGCAACCGCCCCGTACGAGTTCGCGTACGTTCCGGACCACTACTATTCCTCTTCCCTCGGAATGGACGGAATGGCGGTCTACGGGCTTGAGGTCGAGCGCAACGACTGGAATTCCGACGGGCACGGCTGCTACAACAACCAAAACGAGATCGGCACTTACGAGTTCGGCGGGTTCGTGTATCTGGTCAACAACCCCATGGGCAACTACGGATTCGACGAGAGCCAGCCCTACGTGCGTCAGTTGACCGAGGACTACGTATACGGAGAGGGCGAAAACGCGTTCGTGATCTCGGTGACGGGCGATTCTCACGGTTCAAGCAACGTCATGTATATCAACTACGCGTACGTTCTGGATTTCTCGTACGTTTGGAGCATCGTGGCGCCCGCGGACTGAACCGCCGTCAAGGTCAAAAAACGAATAAGCCGAGGCGGGGCGGGCGATTTTACCCGCTCCGTCTTCCCGGTTCCGGAGAGCGTCCTCCGTCCCCCGAAAAAAAGCCGCCGGTTTCTTGACATTCCCTTTTATAAATGCTATACTTTTTATATAAGATATACTGCCGGAACGTGTGCCGGAGAAGGGGGATGCCGTGGCGACCAAAAAGCAGAACGACGCCAAGTACAACGACCAGAGCATCTCGCAACTCAAGGGTGCGGACCGCGTCCGCCGCCGCCCCGCCGTCATCTTCGGTTCCGACGGGCTCGAGGGCTGCGAACATTCCTTCTTCGAGATCTTGGCGAACGCAGTCGACGAGGCGCGCGAGGGGTTCGGCGACACCGTGATCGTGACGGTCTTTCGCGACCGGTCGATCGAGGTCGAGGACTTCGGGCGGGGCGTTCCGCTCGGCTACAACAAGAAAGAGAAGCGGTACAACTGGGAGCTCGTCTTCTGCGAACTCTACGCCGGGGGCAAATACGACAACAACGGCGGTGAGGCGGCGTACACCTTCTCGCTCGGGCTGAACGGGCTCGGCGCCTGCGCTACGCAGTACAGTTCCGAGTATATGACCGTCGCCTCGTATAACGGCACGCAGGTCTCGACGATCAGTTTCAAGCGCGGCAACCCCGATTCGGAACTCGCCGTGCGCAACCTGACGGCAAAGGACAAGAAGCGGCAGGGAACCGTGATCCGCTGGCTCCCCGATCTCGAGGTCTTCACCGACGTCGCGATCCCGGAGGAGTATTTCAAGACCACTCTGCGCCAGCAGTCGGTCGTCAACGGCGGGCTGACCTTCCGTCTGAAGATCGAGCGCGAGGACGGCTCGTTCGAGGAGAGCGACTATTGCTACGAGAACGGCGTCTCCGACTACATCCGCGAACTCGCGGGCGAGAACTCGGTGACCGAACCCGTGCTCTGGAAGATGGAGACCAAGG
>CACYZS010000111.1 GCA_902778985.1 uncultured Ruminococcus sp. | reverse complement strand
CTTGCGATTCGTTTTTTGCTTTTCCACTTGAAAAATGCTTCTGCAAGAAGAAAGCAATTAGGTTGAAGCATCGAAATTGCAAGAATCTTTTTCTTTCCCTTGTAATAACGATAGGCTCTGCCGGTGTTTATTTCCGTGATCTCTTCAAAAGAGTACCGCTTTGTTACACGAAACGAGTTGCGGAAAGAAAACCCGTCTTCGTGTATTTCGATTCTCCAATTCAAGCGAAGCATAATACAAAATATTCCGACAAGCCAAACCAATCCAAAGGTAAACGCCATAAGAAGAATCCAAGGAAGTTCACGATTTTCATTATCGACTGTGGGGACGATCATAAGAACAAGGCAAAGAACAGGTTGTATAACCGCGATAAAGATACCCGCAAACAAATAGTAAAGCGGTTGTAGGATTAAGTTCTCGTTTGCCGCATTCTCTTGTTCCTTTTTATTGAAGTACAAGAGAATCCGGTTCCCATAGACTCTCACAATTGTTCCGATTATGAGCATTATTGCGACAATAAGGACTGTGCGTACCTGTTGTTCCATAATCTCTCCTATTCTAACATATAACACTCCATTTTTAATAGTATCATTTTTTGCCGAGAATGTAAAGGCATTTTTTGAAAAAGGAATGCTTTCACTCGATCTTTCTCTAATAGATGAAACTGACGGCAAAACGCTTGCTTTTTCGACTCAAAACAATAAAAAAAGAAACCGCACAAACCCTTAAAAAGGTGTTTGTGCGATTTACCTCTGGTGGAGCATACGAGACTCGAACTCGTGACCCCAACACTGCCAGTGTTGTGCGCTCCCAACTGCGCTAATGCCCCGGGCGAGGAATAGTATAGCATATCGGGGACGGTTTTGCAAGTGTTTTTTTGAAAAAAGGAAAAAAGGGGAGAAATGCTTGCCCTGCCCGGAGAAAAGGGAGAGGAAAACGGCACAGGGAGAGCGGGGGAAACGGCGCGGGAAAAGAGAAAGGAAGAGGTCATACGGTAAAAAAGAGCGCGCGGAAGGAGCGTTGGAAACGGAAAAGGGGAGCGGAAGGGCGGCGGGGAGCGGGCGCCGTCAGGCGAGGGGGGCGAGGGTGGAGACGGCGTCGGAGCCCGAGACGCAGGCGCCGTGTTCCTTGATGTAGGCGAGGGTCGCGCCGGCGCGGCGGCGACGCCCGAATTCCTCGGCGAACGAGAGGGGAGAGGGGCGGTCGCGCGGGATCCGCTCCTGCAAAACGAGGTACCAGAGCCCGTCGTCGCCGTAGTAGACGGCGGAGAGGTGCGGGTAGCCGATATGGTCGAGGTGGCGGCAGACCGCGAGCAGGGGCGGCAGCCGATCGAAGGCGAAGACCGCCGAGCGGAGCGGCAGGGCGGCGGCGGGCAGCGCGGCGGGTTTCGGGGCGTCCTTTTCGGGCAGTTTCCCGAGTCGGGTGACGAAGAGTTCACAGCCGCCGTCGGCGCCCGGGAACATCTGCATCAGCACGCGTTCGCCGGTCGCGTCGAACCCGGTCTCCCGCCGGATCTCGCGCAGGATCGCGCGGAGCGTTCCGTGAGAGCCCGCGGGGCGGTCGCGCTCGCCCTCGGCTACGTACCGGTCAAGATCCTCGGGCGACAGCGTCACCTTGATCTTCACGTCGCTGATGCGTATGAAATCCATCTTTGTTTCCCCCTTTCGGTTCTGTTATCATTATACTCGAGGGGGGCAAAAAAGGGAACCGGAAATGTCGGGGAGCGCAGGCGGGGACTGCCAGGGGCGGTATTTGCCGCTCCGGGCTTGCGTTCCGAGCCGAAACGTGGTACAATAGGAACGGAGAGGCGAAATACCGCGGCAAAAGGAGAAACGGCATGAAAGAACGGATCGGGATCATCGGTGCGATGGAGAGCGAGGTGGCGACCTTGATCCCCGCGCTGACAGAGCACGCGGAACAAAAGATCGGGATCGTGGTCTACCACGTCGGGAAACTCGACGGGCGGGACGTCGTGGTCGCGCGGAGCGGCGTCGGGAAAGTGAACGCCGCCCTGACCGCCGCCGAGATGATCCGCACCTTCGGAGCGACGGCGATCGTCAATACCGGCGTGGCGGGGGCGCTCGAAGAGACGCTCAACCCCGAGGACGCCGTGATCGCGACCGACCTCGTGCAGCACGACTACGACACGACGCCGTTTGACCCGCCCGGGTGCGTATCGGGGATCGGACAGGTGAAGATCCCGGTCGACCCCGTGATCGCCGCGTCCGCCGCCGCCGCCGCGCGGGCGCTCGGGATGCGGGTGCTCGAAGGCACGGTCGCCTCGGGCGACCAGTTCATCTCGGACGGCAAAAAGAAGGCGTGGATCCGGGATACCTTCGGCGCCTTCGCCTGCGAGATGGAAGGGGCGGCGATCGCCCAGGCGTGCTACCTTCTCGGCGCGCGGTGCGCCGTGATCCGCACGATCTCCGACCGCGCGGACGGCAAAGCCGACGTCGATTTTCCGAGTTTCGCGGCGCGCGCCGCGGCGTTGAACGCGCAAATCGTGCGGCGTGTGTTGCCGTCAATCTGAACCGACAAACGAAAAAAGGGATGGGTTTTCACCCATCCCTTTTCATTGCGGGATCACTTTTCGATCAGGTCGTCCTCCGAGACGACCGGGGGCTCCCCGGCGGCGTGGCGCACCGTCTCGAAGTAGGCGCGCGGCGTCATGCCGATCCATTTGCGGAACACCCGCTCGAAGTGATAGTAGGACGGAAATCCGACCGACGCCGCGAGGGCGGCGAGCGACGGGAACTGCGTCGGGTCGAGTTGCTTGCTCTTGCGGATCCGGAAGTTCTGGAGATAGACCGCGAAGGGAAGTCCGAACTCCTGCCGGAACCGGCGGCAGAAATAACTCTTGCTGAAAAAGAAGTTGCGCGCCGCCGTGTCGGTTGAAAGATCGCTGCGGTAGTTCTCCTCGATGAAGCGGATCATCTCGGTACGGAACTTGGCGCTCTTCTGCTCCTTCTGGTCGACCGAAAGCGACATCAGACCGTGTTCCGCCATCTCGGAAACGAAGCGCCAGAGCCCCGCGCGCAGGCGGAGTTTTTCGGTGACGTTCGCCGGAATGAAAGAGGGGGGGCGGTCGGCAATTTTCTTTTTGTTGGCGAAGAGATAGTCGATCGCGGCAGTCACGCCGGCGTGCCCCGGGCAGTCGGGCGAGATCTTGTTCGTAAAGCGCAGACGCCCCGGGCTGTCCGAGAAGAGCAGGTCGAAGGGCGAGTCCTCCTGCCGAACGAACTGGGGCAGGGAGAACGAGAAGAACTCGATGGTCGTCCGCTTGGCGTCGGAGGGCGAGACCAGCGCCTGGAAGAACTCGTAGGGGTTGACGACGAAGACGGAGCCGGGCGTCGCGCGGTAACGATCCTTGCGGATCTGCAGGTTCAATACCCCTTCGGTGACGCGGATGATCTCAAAGTGCTTTTCGTCGTGGGGGTTGAGCAGAGCCGGGTGGTCGCGGCGGACGGTGGGATCGATCTGCTCGCGCACCGAGGCGAAAACGAAGCAGTCGGTGACAGACGTCGACAGGGCGGCGCCCGTCGCGACGGCGCCGAAAATGCCGCCGAGGAAGCAGACGTTGGTGTAGATCGAACCGAGGATCTCGCCCCCGACGACCGAGCGCGAGACCGTCCCGTTGACCGAGAAGCCGATCAGTCCGCCCGCGTTGCGGTCGCCCGACGTCCCGTTCAGAACGATCAGGTTGTCGGCAAGGCAGTTCTCAACCGCGCCGCCGAAGGCGAGCACGCCCGCGATCGCGGCGACGCGCGCCGAACCCGTGAAGACCGAGTCGGTGATCGCCAGGTTCTTGACCGTCCCGTGCAGGGAGCCGAACAGCGACACGCCGTTGTTGAAGGCGTATTCGCCGCTGGGATAGCGTTTTTTCTCCTCCTCTTCGGTGACGTAGAGCCCCCGGAGAAAGTGCCCCGCGCCGTCGAAGACCCCGGAGAAGTGGGCGGAGCGTCCCCAACCGCCGTTGCGGTTGCAGATGATCGGGAAGGAAACGCGGTCGGCGGGATCGCACGCCGGATCGTTCCAGACGAGGTCGCGCGTAAGGCGGAAGTGTTTTCCGCGGCACCATTCGGGGAAGTTGTCGCCGATCTCCTCGACGAGCGTGGGGTCGATCCCGGAATAGACGCGGTGGTTGGAGAGATACGAGAGCAGAAGCAACTCTTCCGGCGAGGAGATGCGGTAGGGATCGTCCGGGGTGCCGGAGCCGCCCGAAAAGCGGGGGCTCGGGACGGGATCGCGACCGATCGGCTGCGAGGGATCGGGCGCCCGGTCGAACGCCGATTGCAGGATCGGGATCGCACGTCCGGGGCGGTAGACGAAACCGTGCGGGAGCCGACAGCCCGGCTCTGCCCCGCCGACGTCGATCCAGGCGCAGTTCGAGACCGGCCCCGGGATCGCGGCGGGATCGTCGTACGCCGTGAAGCGATAGTTGCAGAAGTGGCGGGAGCATCCGGTCTTCGCGTAGACGCGCGTCAGGGTCAGTTGATGCGCGTGCATATACGAGACGACCGCCGCCTGCCGCGTGGAGTCCTCCGGACGGAACCAGTAGGGAAAACGGCGCTTCGCGAAATCGAAGGTATAGGTCTCGGGCAAATGCATATCGGATCCTTTCATCGGTCCTCTCCTTTCCCGTTTCTGGTTCTATTGTAGCAGACCGAACGCAAAATGTCAAGCGACGGCAAAATTTGCCCGTCTCACCTACCCGCTTTACATCGTAAAACGCACGCTTGTCCGGAGAAACGAGCGGGTTTGCGCCCTTTTCCGGGCAGGGGACGGAAAGTTAATCCGGAGCAAAAGCAACAGGCAAAAAGCGGGCGCCGAGCGCGCGCTTTTTCCTCTCCCGCCGGGGCGAAAACCGCTTGACAGAAAAGGGGCAAATTGGTATAATAGAATCAATCACGGACGGGGCG
>CACYZS010000110.1 GCA_902778985.1 uncultured Ruminococcus sp. | reverse complement strand
GCCAGCGCCCGGGCCGCTTCCACGCTTCTGGACTGAAAGGGATTTGCATAGAAATAGAAGGCCGCTTTCATTTCATTCCTCCATTCTGCATATTCATTTTACCATATTCATCTCATTTACACAATACCGCCGGGGGAAAAAGGCAGAAAAAAACCAAAGATACCTTGACAATCCCCTTTGATGCGCCTATGATGTTACTGTTTCAGCATCCGGATTTTATGAAAAACGGGTCCTGAATATACAGTGTTAATTATACATTTTCTGGATAATCCAAAGGAGTATTTTTTATGGATACGATTTGCCTTCCCGCCGGGGAAGAAAGCCTGAAGCAGGCCGCCGCGCTGCTGCGGGCGGGGCAGGTGGTGGCGTTCCCCACGGAAACGGTGTACGGCCTGGGCGCTGACGCCCTGAACGGTGAAGCTGTGCGGGCCATTTTCGCCGCCAAGGAGCGCCCGGCGGACAATCCGCTGATCGTGCATGTGGCGGAGCGGAGCCAGCTGGACGGGCTCTGCCGGGTAACGGACACCGCCGAAACCCTGATGGACGCCTTCTGGCCGGGGCCGCTGACCCTGCTGCTGATGAAAACGGACAAAGTGCCAAGCGTGACCACGGCGGGCCTGCCCTCCGTGGCGGTGCGGTGCCCCAGCCATCCGGTGGCCCACGCTTTGCTGAAAGAATGCGGCATTCCGCTCGACGAGGTCGCCTCGGTCGGCATCGCCACCCCCGGCACCGCGAACAGCGATACGGGCGTCGTCGAATACTCGAACAACATTCCCTTCTTCCGCTTCCCCATCGCGGACGTCTTCAAGTCGTTTTTACCGGTCAAGCAGGTTTTGATCGAGAACGACGCCAACGCCGCCGCTCTTGCCGAGGCGCTCTCGGGCGCGGCGAAGGGCACGAAGAAGTCGGTCATGATCACCCTCGGGACCGGCGTCGGCGGCGGGATCGTCATCGACGGTAAGGTCTACTCGGGCTTCAACCACGCGGCGGGCGAACTCGGTCACACCGTGATCGAGAAGGGCGGACGTCCCTGCTCCTGCGGTCGGCGCGGCTGCTGGGAAGCGTACAGTTCCGCAACCGGTCTGATCAATATGACCCGTGAGAAGGTCAACGAGTGCAAGATCAAGGGGATCCCGTCCCTGATGGTCGACGAGTTCGACGCGAACGGTCGCGTTTCCGCCCGCACCGCCTTCTCGGCGATGAAGCAGGGCGACGCCGTGGGCACCGAGGTCGTGCGCGAGTATATCGAGTACCTCGCCTGCGGTCTGACCAATATGATCAACGTCTTCCAGCCCGAGGTTCTTTCGATCGGCGGCGGGATCTGCAACGAGGGCGACACCCTCTTGAAGCCCCTGCTCGAGATCATCAAGACCGAGCAGTACACGAGAAAATCCCCCGACAAGTGCGCGGTCAAGATCGCCGAACTGGGCAACGACGCCGGCATCATCGGCGCGGCGGGACTCGGACTGTAAGACCGTTTTTCCCCGTCCGTGAATGAAAGAGGTCAGGCGGGGGAATGATGTACCGTACAGAACATAGAAAGAAAGGAAAAACAAGATGAAGAAAACCATCAGAGGCAACGTCTACGACACCGAAACCGCACAGGTGATCTCAAAGAACGTGCACGGCTTCTACGGCGATCCCGCCGGATACGAAGAGACCCTTTACGCGACCGAAGACGGCAGATATTTCGTCTACACCAACGGCGGCGAAGCGTCGCCCTACCCGGTCGAGAAGATCTCGTGCATCGCCAAAGCCAAGGTCGACGCCTGGCTCGAAAGCCACAAAGGCTGAGACGGCGGACAATTCACGTAAAGGAACCCCTTTCGTCGCTTGGACGAAAGGGGTTCCTTTTATGGGGGCGGTTGCGATTTTTCCCGCTGTTTGTTGGGGTTACGCGTTTGTGTCAAAGGGAGAGCGGAAGCGAGAAACCGGAGAAGTCCCCGTCCTCTTCCCCGCCGTCGGCGTCCCCGTCCCGGGTAACGACGATATCGGAGAGTTCCGCGATCATATACGCCGAGAGGTAGGTTTTCATCGCTTCGTCGGTCTCCCCGTCCAGCACGATCCGAAGATCGTAAAGATCGGGGATCTCGGGGTGGAGCGCGTAGCGTCCGGCGACGATATACACGCCGCACGCGGGGACCTTCACGCGCTCGACCGTCCCGCGCACCTCCTCGCGGTACACGCCGTAGGTCGGCAGTTCTTTCGATAAAAACGGACGCACCACCTCGCGGGTAAAGCGTTCGTAGTCGAACGCCCCGCCGGGCGTCGCGCTGCGCGCGGGCGTCATGGCGCGAAGCGGGAACGCAAAGCCGTCGGTCGGAATTACGAAGCCCGAAACCCGCGCGGCAAGATCGCCCGCAAGCGACGCGATCTTCTCTTCGTCGGCGCCGTCGATCCCGACGTAGAAGCGCGCCATGCCGCTCGACTCGCGGTCGACGATCTTCACAAGACGCTCGAGGGCGTCCTCGTACCTGATTCGCGTCATTTCCGTTTGTCCTCGAGTTCGCGGAACAGTTCGATCTGTTCCCCGTCCGGTCCCGCGACGAACGCGACGCGGATGGTCGCAAGGTAGGGACGCGACGCCAGTTCGACGGTTTTCGGCGGCGTCACGACCGTCGCGCCCGCCGAGAGCGCCGCGGCGTAGGCGGCGTCCACGTCGTCGACGTGCAGGGCAAAGTGGATCCACTTGCCGTTGGCGGAATACTCTTCCCCGCCGTTTGCGAAGATCTCGATCTTCCCGCCGTCGCCGATATCGAACAGGGCGATCGTGCGTTCGCCCTCGCCCCAAGAGAGCACCTCTTTCATGCCGAGCGCCCGGTAGAACGCGCAACTTGCCTCGAAGTCCGCCGCTTTCAGTCCGACGTGGTGGAACCCGATGCCCCCGATCACGCTGTCGGTCATATTTTCATCCTCTTTTCTTTCGACATAAAGCAGCCGCAACGGCGACGAACCGTTGCGGCTTTGATTGTTTCAGAATTACGCTCTTCTTCTCGCAGTGTTGGCGAACTGGAACACGACGCCGAGCAGACCGATGACGACGCCGATAATCAGGGCGATGGTCAATCCGTTGATGCCGAGCCCGAGTTTCGAGGTGACGCTGAAGACCTTCTCGACGATGGCGTTGTCCTCAAGCAGCACGCCCTGCACCGCCGCGATCTTGCAGGTGAGTTGCACCAGCGCGATGGTACCGCCGATCAGACCGGTCAGGAGAACGATGATGACCTTCAGGAGCAGGAAGGCGAGGATCGCAAGAACGACGCCGATCCCGATGCGGATCAGCAGCGCGTTGTTATACGACGCGACGTAGGGTTGAGAGAAGAGATAGCCGGCGTAGCCCGCGGCGATCACGACCGCAGCCTTGAAGAAGAACTGCGTGAGCAGAAGTCCCGCGATACCGAGGATCGCCGCGATGATGGTCTGGACGACCGGGACGTTCTCCATGGCGGGGATCAGTTTGACAAGATACGGGAAGAGGATCAGACCGCCGACGAACCCGCCGACGAAGCCGACCAGCGCCAGTTCCAGACGGAACAGACGGTAGCCGAAGAAGCACTCGATCAGAGCGATCACGCCGATGATGATCCACCAGTAGTCGCGGATACCTTTGAGCGCGTCGATCGCCGAGGTGGCGGCGCCGCCGATGTAGTTGGCGTTCTTCAGTTCTTCGATCCCGCGGCTGACGTATTTGCGGATCGTCTCAACGCCGCTTTGCGCCGCTGCCACGACCCCGTCGGTCTCTGCGCTTCCGCTGTCCGCGAATCCGACGACGGTGAAGAGCAGCAGGACCGCCAGAAGGATCAGGACGAACACGGAACGGCGGTTTTGGGTAGCAAGTTTCATTGTCTTGTCTCCTATTCCAGGGCGGAAGCGACAGTTCACCCCACCCTTGTCTCTTATCGTGTTTCTATTATACCACCTCTTCTACGAAAAAGCAAACCCTTTTTTCAAAAATAATGAAAAAATCTTTTCTATGAATAACGCTTGATTTTCCGGTGGTACGATGTTATAATAGTTACGTATCATTTTTCGGCGGAGGGAGTAATGAAAAACCTGACTTTCCGGAAGCAGTTGACGATCTTCGTTTTCTGCGCCGTGGTTCTGACCGGATGCGTTCTGCTCGGGTTTGTGATCGACCGTTCGATCGCGGCGAACAATCTGTTCTCCAAGATCATCGGTATCCTTGCGCCGTTTATTGCAGGCGGGATCATCGCGTTCGTTCTGAAACCGCTCTGCAACCTGCTCGACAAGCCCGTCGGCGCCTTCTTCACCAAAAAGGTGTTCCGCCGTTCGCTCGAACGCGGGACCACCACCGAGCGCCGTGTGCTGAAACGCGCAGACAACGTGAGCATTTTCCTCTCGGTTTTGATCTTTTTCCTGATCATCGCCGGGCTGCTTCTCGCCGTGATCCCGCAACTCTACGACAGTATCGTCCGCCTGATCAACAGTATTCCGGGCTGGATCGAATCGTTTGCCGAGTGGCTGACCGGCATCATCGGCGACGATAACCCCGACCTGAACGACTCGCTGCAGGAACAGTTGAACCGCGTATCGAACGGACTGGTCAACTGGCTGACCAACGCGGTCGCTCCGACGCTCGCCGACCTGACCAGCGCCGATCTGACCTCGATCTTCACGAAACTGGCGCCGATCGTCTCGGGTACGTTCAGCGTCGGTAAGATGATCGTCACCGCGCTACTGAACGTCGTGGTCTCGATCGTGGTCGTGGTCTACACGCTGCGCGTCTTCTCGGGTTTCATCTCCGGACGTATGCTCGACTCGCTGCTGGTCGGCGTTCTGATCTTTATCGTCGCGTCCATCTTCCGCGTGCCGCAGGCGATCCTGATCGCGATGCTGATGGGTATGTCCCAGATGATCCCCTTCTTCGGGCCCTACATCGGCGCCGTTCCTTCCTGCCTGATCATTCTGATGATCGACCCGGTCAAGGTGATCTATTTCCTGATCATCGTGATCATCATTCAGCAACTGGACGCCAATATCTTCGATCCCCTGATCGTCGGAAACTCGATCGAGATGTCAAGTTTCTGGGTGCTCTTCTCGGTGATCCTGTTCGGCGGGCTGTTCGGGTTCCCCGGACTGCTCCTCGGCGTCCCGACCTTCACGATCCTCTACGATATCATCCGCAAACTGACCGATTTCATGCTGAACAAGCGCGGGAAAGGCGAAATGGCGGACGACTACCGACGGCACTATCACAACCCGTCGGACGATCCCGACCTGCTGCGTGAGAAGGCGCGGAAATTCCGCCGCGACCGCCGCCATACCAAGGCGGAGCAGAAGCGTATCTCCGAACTCGTCATCGAGGCGCAGGAGAGCGGAACCACCGAGGCGGCGATCCCTCTGATGACCGTGGTCGACGAGGACGCCGAAGCGCCGCTCGACGAGGCGGAGACCGTTTCCGAAGCCGAAACGGCGACCGAAACCGAAGCCGCCGCCGAAACCCCGTCTTCCGACGTCCCGGACGAAAACCCCACCCCTGCCGACGTGCAAACCGACACCCCGGGCGAAGATACGCCCGTGCGTGAAGAAGAAAGCAAACCCGAAACCGCAACCGAATGATCCGAAGCCGGCCCCGTTCCCGGGCGTCGGGAACCGACCGTTCCCGCCCGGGGGCGGGGCTTGTTTCAAGATGATAAAAACGACTGACGAACGAAAGGTATCAAGACGGTAAAATGACCATTCTTCTGCAAACGCTGCAACTGATCTGCGGGCTCGCCCTGTTCCTCTACGGTATGAACGTGATGGGCGACGCCATGAAGCGGATCGGCGGTTCCCGCATGAAATCCATTCTCTCCAACGCGACCTCCAACCCGCGCAAGGGCTTTCTGCTCGGGCTTGGCGTGACCGCGCTGGTGCAGTCGAGTTCCGCGACGACGGTTATGATCGTCGGTTTCGTCAACTCGGGACTGATGACGCTCCGGCAGACCGTCGGCGTCATCATGGGCGCCAACGTCGGCAGCGCCTCGACGGCGTGGCTGACCGGTCTTTCGGTGATCGAGGGCGGGGACAGCGGCGTTCTCGGCTACCTCAACCTGCTGAAACCGACCTCGTGGATGCCCCTGCTCGCCATCACGGGACTGTTCATTACCATGATGTCGAAGAACGACCGGAAGAAGAATATCGGGCACGCCCTTCTCGGCTTCTCGGTTCTGATGGTCGGCATGGAATATATGGCGCAGGCGGTCGAACCCCTGAAGGAGAGCGCGGGCTTCCGTTCCCTGCTCACCATGTTCGAGAACCCGGGGCTCGGCATCATCGCCGGTCTGATTCCGACGTTGGTCGTGCAGTCCTCCGCCGCCTCGATCGGTATCCTGCAGGTGCTCGCGACCACCGGCGAGATCACCTACGGAACCTCGATCCCGATCATCATGGGTTTGAACATCGGTACCTGCGTGACCGCGATGCTCTCCTCGATCGGCGCGAACAAGAACGCGCGCAGAACGGCTTTGATCCATCTGTATTTCAACGTCCTGTCGGCGCTTGTGTGGCTGATCGTGTTTCTTGTCGTCTCGAACGTCTTCGATATTCCCTTCCTCGCCCACCCGGTCGACCACTGGTGGGGGATCGCCGCCGTGCATACGGCGTTCAAGATCCTGTCGGTGATTTCGCTCGCGCCCTTCTCGCGGCTGATCGAGCGGCTCGCCGTCCTGTCCGTGCCCGAAAACAAGGGTGAAGACTCGATCGACCTGCTCGACGAACGTCTGTTTTTGACGCCGACCGTCGCCGTCGAACGCGCGACCGAAGTGACCGAAAAGATGGCGGTGATCTCGTGCGAAGCGTTCCGACTCTCGCTCGGACTGATCGGACGGTACGACGAAAAGATCGCCGGCACCATACGCGACTTTGAAAACAAAGCCGACCTGTACGAAGACAGTCTCGGCAGTTATCTGACCAAACTGGCGTCGACGCGCGACCTTCCCGAACGCGAGAGCAAACAGGTCACGACGCTGCTCCACCTGATCGGCGACTTCGAGCGCATCTCGGATCACGCCGTCAACCTCGTCGAATCGGCGGAAGAGATCCGGGACAAGAAGGTGGTCTTCTCGAACGAGGCGAACCGCGAACTCTCGGTGATGTACGGCGCGGTGGACGAGATCCTGACGCTCGCCGTCGACAGTTTCACGAAGCAGGATCTGCACGCCGCCTCGCTCGTCGAGCCGCTTGAACAGGTGGTCGACTACCTGCGCGACGAGATCAAACTGCAGCACATTCTCCGCCTGCAAAAGAGCGAATGTTCGATCGAACACGGATTCGTTCTCGCCGATATTCTGACCAATCTGGAACGCGTGTCGGATCACTGCTCCAATATCGCCGGACTGATCCTCGAAATGTCGGCGAACGGAGACCTCGGTATGCATCAGTATCTCCGCAACGTCCGCGCCGGCGGCGAGAGTTTCAAGTGGAACTACAAGGAGTATCTGAAGAAATACTCCCTCGGCGTCGGAACGCCCCCGGAGGGACTTGACAAATGACGGTCCGCTCCGCCGATCCCGCTCTGCGGGACGCCTACGTCGAAGTCTACCGGAACGCCCGCCGCTTTATGGCGACGCACGGTAATACCGAGCAATGGGCGGACAAGGACTTTTCAAACGAGGTCGATCTCGACCTCGCGGACGGCGTTCTGTACGAAGGGCGAAACGAGGCGGGAGAGTTGCTCGGGGTCTTCGCGTTTCTGGAAGGACCCGACCCCACGTACGCCGAAATCGAGGGGGTTTGGCTCGATAACGCCCCCTATTGCGTTCTTCGTGACCGCGTGGGCGGCGACAATCTCTCCCCATCTGCGGATCGACACCCACCGCGACAACCTCCCGATGCAGCGAGCGCTCACCGCCGCCGGCTTCTCGGCGCGCGGGATCATTCACCTGTCTAACGGCGACCCGAGGATCGCCTTCGAGCGGGTGTGAAAACCGCGCCCTCTTCCCCGCTTTTCGCCGCGCAAAGCCCCCCCGACGAAAGACCGCGTATCATGCCGCCGAAAAAAATCGGCGGCTTTTTTCAAAAAAAGATTAACCGAACGACGATCCCTTTCACTATACAGACGGAACGTTCCGAAAACCACGGGAAAGGAGGGAGACGAATGGATCATAAAGACAGAATATCGGACGTCGCAAAGACGGTTTTCAATTTCAGCAAATCGAGAACCGGCAACGTCTTTGACGCAGAAGATCTCTCGCAGGAGATCCTGCTCGAGTTGTGCCGTTCGATCGGTGATCTGCGCTCCGAGGACGCTTTCTACGGCTTTATGTGGTCGGTGGCGAACAACGTCTGCAAGCGTTGGTACGCGAAGAAAAGCCGTCAATCGCATGTAACGGAACTTGATTTCGACCTGCCCGACGCCGATTGCGAGCAAAGCCGGGAAGAAGACGAGACAATCGCGCTCTTGCGGCGCGAGATCGGACTTCTCTCGGAAAAATACCGCCGCGCGGTGATCCTGTATTACGTCGAAAACAAATCCTGTTCGGAAATCTCCTCCCTTCTCGGTACAAGCGAGAGCATGGTAAAATACCTGCTCTTCAAATCACGAATGATACTGAAAGAAGGAATGAGTATGGAAAGGAACTTTGGTTCACTCAGCTACAACCCCAAAACGTTGATTCCCTTGTACAGCGGCGAAGGGCCGAACTACTTCTGGAAGTTTATGCAGAGCAAAATCAAGCAGAATATTGTAAGCGCCTGCTACAATGATTCGCTCACCGAACAGCAAATCAGTCTTGAAACCGGCATCGCGCTCCCTTATCTTGACGACGAAATCAAAGCACTTGAAGACAAAAAAATCATTATCAAAGACGGAAAACACTACAAAGCCAACGTTATCGTCATCACCGCGGACTGTGCGGACGAAATCGGACGCGCTGTCACAGAATACCCCGGACAGATTGCGGATAAAGTCGAAGCATACGTTACCGAAAAACTGGACGAGTACCGGAAAATCGGCTTTTCAGGCAATGGTTTTTCTGAAAACACCCTGCGTTGGCAGCTCTGCACTATTCTGTTCCGGACGATAATGATAGCCTCTTATGGCGGTAGCGTAACAAACTTTCCCAAAACCGGTTGGGGAGAACGCGCCTACATCTGGTGTGTGGAAAAGCCGATCGAAAAGCATGTCTTTTCTTTTGCAGACGTAAACAGCAATCGTGACGACAGACTATACTTCTTCAATTATGAGAAAAACGGAAAAGGCGATCACCGCGACTTCTACAGAAACAAGAGGTATATCAGTATTTTCTGTGATATTTGCCGCGGAGAAAAAACGGATTTCAGCGAATACGATCTCGAAGCGATTGCCGAAATGATCAAAAAGGGGTACGTGATAGGCGAAAAAGGCTCCTATCGGGCAGCCGTTCCGGTTTATTCGTCCGAACAATACGCTGAAATTGTTCGGAAAACAAAAGAGTTTACGGATAATGAACTTGCCGGAATCATCCGGGAATTAGAAGCAACAACCGTCCGGATTCTAAGCGCACACACGCCGAAACATCTGTCCGATCAGATTCCCGGAATTGCCATGAACGATGCGTTTGTCAATACTGTCTGTATTCCCGCGACAATACTAATTGAGCGACAATTCCTGAGCACCTCATGGCATCCTTTTGAAATGCCGACGACGTACACCGTTTTGCGATAAAAGACCGTGCCGACCACGTTCGTTGTGGCAGATGAATAAAATGGGGGGGCGGAGAGCGAAAACTCTCCGCCTCTTCTATTGTTGAGTTATCCCATCCGAACCGCCTTTTCTTCTCCGTTTTTTCCCCCGCTCTTCGCCCGCCCGAAAAGGTCAAAAATCTTTTGAAAAAGGGTTGACAAACCGCCCCTCGTCGTGTATAATATCATTCGTCACGCGGGAGTGGCGGAACTGGCAGACGCGCA
>CACYZS010000109.1 GCA_902778985.1 uncultured Ruminococcus sp. | reverse complement strand
CCGACGTCGTAGTTGTGCCCGACGCCGCCGACCTTCGAGAGCGTGCAGTTCCCGACGGCGTTCTGGAGCACCAGTTTCCCGCCGCCGTTGACGACGGTCACGGTATTGCCCGAGATGGTCGGCTCGGTCTTCGTGTGGAGCAGGAAGACCTTCTGGTACGAACTGTCGCTGACGGTAATGTTATCGTAGACGAAGAAGTACATCGGGATATCGGCGTTCCCGGTATCGTAGACCGCGAGCATCCGACGGTCGAGCCGGGAGACGTTCGAGGTATACGCGCTCGCGATATCGCCCGCGATATAGGCGTACTTCGGCTTCGTCTCGGCTTCGTCGAGGTAGGCGCCGTCGTGCCCCGTCGTGGTCCCGAACTGATACTGACTGTTGGTCCACGCCCGGTCGTAGGACGCGGGTTCCATCGCTTTCATCTCGCCCGGCCGTCTCTGCTGGATCAGATCCGATCCCTTCTGCAGAACGATCGAGTTGTGCGCGATGGTCGACTTGTGATAGTTCAGATGGTGGTTCGAGTCGTACTTATCGTAGTAACCCGAGTCCCCCGCGAGCAGCCCTTTGTAGTAGATCTGGAAGGAACCCGAATCGGCGTGATCGTGGTTCGCCGTGGTGTGGTTCCCGATCTTCATCGAGACCACTGCCCCGTTTGCCGTCCAGTCGCTGTGCGCGATGGTCTGCCCGAGCCAGCCGCCGTTGTAGAGGATCAGGTCAAGCCCCTCGTAGCGGGTGCTCGCCTTCCCGACCGCGCCGCCCGATTTCAGGATCAGGCAGGCGGATTTCTCGACGTAGGCGTAGTTGGCGTAGTCCGCCCAACTCATCGCGGTCTTGTCGTTGAACAGGTACGCCGAGATCATCGCGGGCGTCGCGAACTGACACAGGTTCTCGTTGCCCGACCGCGCCTCGTCGTCGCCTTCCTCGAAGAACTCGGACGAACCGTTGACGACGCGGCAGTAGACCGAGCGCATCACCTGCTGCATCCCCTCGGCGTCGTAGGGCATCACGCCGGTCGCGGACTTGAGCAGCCACGCGCTCCAGAGGTCGGCGGCGAAGCGGAGAGACAGGTAGACCGAAACGCCCTGCGGATAGTAGCCCGCCTCGTAGTAGAGGTCGCGGACCGGAACGTATTCCTCAAAGACGCGCCCGCCGATGAACTGGTACCAGGTCGGTTCCTCGTCGTAGATGGCGAGCGAGAAGGAGAGGTAATCGCGCAGGATCTGACGCTCCGAGCCGTGTCCCGTGAACGCCCACTGTCCGGACGGCGGGAACCCGACCTCCATATTGGAGCCGCAGACCACTTTGTGTTCGATCCCCGAAATGAACTGCGTCTTGTCGACGGCGCCCATCAGATCGTAGCACCAGTCGTAGACCAGAGCCGTTGCGAACATGATCTCGCCGTATTTACGGCAGGGATCGCCGCTGCTCCCGACCGAAGTGAAGGTCGTCAGGAATTCTTTGGTCAGCCGGATCGCCTCGTAACCGTAGAGTTTCACGCCGGTCATCTGGTACAGGAACGCCTTCGCCCGCACGCAGTTGAGCAGTCCCGCGCTGTACTCGGTGACCTTCCCGGACGTGCAACTGTTCGCCGAATCGATCAGTCCCTGCAGGTCCTCGACGTTCGCGGGATCCTGCAACGCCGCGCGCACCGCGGCAAGGGTGTCCTTGTTCATCAGGAGCCGGGGGTGCTGCCCCGCCGTCGGATTGGCGGTCGGAGCGGCGTATTTGGTGGTCGACATCTGGGTATGCGACGCCCCGCCGAACTCGGCGGTCTTAAACGCGTTGACCGCGTTCTTTGCCGTGTTCAACTTGCTCTGATACGTGTCGTAGGTCATCGGATCGTCGATCATCCCGTGCGCGCCGCAGACCGAGCAGATCGCGTCGCGCTTCCCGGGCGTCGTCGAGGTCGGCGCGACCGCAAGATACCCGCTGGTCGCGGTCAGGGTATGAACGCCCGTCGGGGGAATGGATTGCATCTCCTTGGCGTTGCAAACCGTGCAGGTATAAAGTTTCGATCCCTTGTGGATGCAGTCGGCTGCCCCGATCACGCGTCCGTCGTCCCAGGTGTGCCCGGACTTCTCTTCGGTTTTCGTCGCGCCGCAAACGGTACAGGTATACATGATCTCCCCTTTTTCGATCTCCTCTTTGGTTTCGGGATTACAACGTCCCGCCTTGGTGACCGTCCCCTCGTCCCAGACGTGTTCGTGCGCGGGGGCTTCGGTCGAGGGCGGCTCGGTCTCGTCGCTACCGCCGTCGAAGCAGGCGGTCAGGGCAAAGAGCGAAAGGAGCAGACACAAAACCGTCGCGGTCAGAATCAGTGCTTTTTTCATAACAGAATCCTTTTTCGTTTGATGTTGCGAATATCAGTTGGGATTGAGCGTGATCGTCGCGCCCGCCGGAGCCGTAAAGGTGAGGAACCCGTCGTCCTCGCCCGCCGTCAGCCGCCCCTGCGCCTGTCCGTTCACGATCAGCGTCCAGCGTCCCGCTTTGACGCCCGAAACGTAGTAGGTCAGGTCGCCCTCGCCGGGTGCCGTGAAGGTCAGCGCCGTCGTCCGGCGCGCCGTATCGGTGACGAAGACCGCCGCGGTTCCGCCGATCACGGCGCCCTTGACGTCACTCGTCTCGATCGCGGTCGTGGTCAGAGCCGGATTCTTATCGGCGTCCGAGACGTACATCACGTTCAGCATTTCCTGCGCTTTGGCGCCGCTGGTCGTGATCTCGACGCGTCCCCAGTACCCGTCCTCGCGGCTGGTGGAGTCCGCCTTCGCCGCGACCTGCGTCCCGTTGACGTTGTAGTTGTTGTTCTCGCCGCCGATTTTTGTAATCGAGTCGCCGCCGAACACGTTCTGAAGCACCAGTTTGCCCTCTCCGTTGACCTCGGTCACGGTTTTGCCCGAGACGGTCGGTTCGGTCCTCGTGTGGAGCAGGAAGACCTTTTCAAGCGAGTTGCTTGTCGCCGTCACGTTATCGAACACGAAGAAGTAGAGCGGAACGTCGGCGTTTTTCGTATCGTAGACCGCGAGCATCCGGCGCACGACCTTGCTCGCCCGCCCCGAATCGTAGGACGTCGAAATATCGCCCGCCACGTAGGCGTAGAGCGGCTTTGTCTTCGCGTTGTCGGCGTAGGCGTACTTGACGCCGATCAACTCGCCGGTCTTGGACTTCGCGTCGTTCTTGAAACCCGACGGGGACATCTCGTCGCCGCCGATCTTCCTCTGCCCGCCGCTGTCGGAAATACCGGTTTCGCCGGGCGCGCGGACCAGAACGCAGTTGTGCGCGATGGTCTGGCGGTGGTAGTTGTTCCGGTGCTGGGTGCTGTAGCCGTCGTAGACGCCGGTGTCCCCCGCGAGCATCCCCTTGTACCAGATCTGGAACTGTCCCTGATCCTGGTGGTCGTGGTTGCCCGCCGTCTTGACGCCGATCTTCATCAGCACGGTCGCCTGATCGTCGCCCCAGCCGTTGCGGGCGATGATCTGTCCGAGCCAGCCGCCGTTATAGAGGATCAGATCCATATCCTTGTGAACGTCGTCCGCGGCTTTGACGCCGTTCGAACTACAGATCAGGTATTCGGCGACGCCGGTATACTCGAAGCAGTCCTGATCCTCGTCAAAGAACTTGGTGTAGCAGCCGGGACGGCTCTCGAGTTGGGCGCGGATGGTCTCGTCGTTAAAGAGGTAAGAAGCCATCATCGCGGTCAGCCCGTAGTTGATGAAGTCGCCGTCGACCGCCGTCTCGTGGCTGTCGCCCATCGCGAAGCCGTTGCCGTCCGGCAGTTCGTAGGCGTAGATCGAACGCATGACCTGTTTCATATTGTCGGCGTTATACGGCATCTCGCCGACGCCGGCTTTGAGCAGCCAGGCGGAGTAGAGTTCCGACGCGAAGCGCACGCGGACGTAGAGAGAAACGCCCTGCGACACCATGCCTCCCTCGTAGAAGACGTTGCGCGCCTCGACGTATTCCTGATAGAACCGTCCGGCGATGAACTCCCACCAGCCGGGGTACTCGTCGTAGACCGCGATGGCGAACGCGAGATAGTCGCGCAGCAACTGGTATTCGCAGCCGTGTCCCGCGACGGCGTACTGCTTGATCGGCGGGAAGCCCATTTCCATATGATTGCCCGCGACGACTTTGTGTTCGACGCCCGAGACGATCTGCACTTTGTCGATCTGCGTAAGCAGGTCGTAGCACCAGTCGTAAACGCAGGCGGCGACGTACATCACGGCGCCGTACTGCCGTTCCGGATCGGACGTGATGTTCACGATGTTGAGCGTGAGCAGGTAGTTCTTGATGGCGCGGACCGCACCGTAGCCCGAGATCTTGTTCCCGGTCAACTGGTAGTCGAGGGCGAGCGACTGAATGTCTTTCAGCATCTCGTCGTCGTAGTTGTAGGTGCCGTTCATGTATTTATAGGTGCCCTTCTCGTGGAAGACCGCCTCGCCGAGTTGCCCCGTCGGGGGATCGGTCACCGCGTTGAAGAAGAGACCCGCCGCGACGCGGCTCCGATCCTCTTTTAAGGCGGCGCGTATGCCCGCGAGGTCGCTCTTGTTGATCAGGACGCGCGGATGGGACGCGATCGGCGTCTTCGGCGGCGCTTCGTAGGGCGTAAAGGACAGGTTGTAATCCGAGTCCGCCAACTTGACCGCCGCCGCGTTGAACTCGTCGATGGTCTTCGTGATCTTGGCGCCGCCGAAATCGGGCGTCTTGAACGCGGCGACCTCCGTCCGGAGCGCGGCGACCTGCTCGTCGTATTCTGCTTTTGTCATCGGTACGTTACCCCCCGTTTTTCCGCACACCGTGCAGATGCGTTCACATTCGCCGTCGACCGTGGCGGTCGGGACGGTGACAAGCCGTTTTTCCTCGCCCCAGACGTGGTTGGCGTAGGGCTCGGACTTGCTTTCGCCGCAGACCGTACAGACGTAGCGGACCTGCTTTCGCCGCAGACCGTACAGACGTAGCGGACCTCGCCCTCGCACGCGGTCAGGGCGACCGTTTCGCCCTCGCCCCAGACGTGTTCGTGTTCGGTTTCGGTTTCCGTCGTCGCCTTGTCCTTGTTACAGGAAGCAAAGAGGACGAGGCACAGAAGAAGAGAAGAAACGAGCAATAACAGCAAGCCGCGATTTTTCATGGTTTTTCCTCCGTAATTCGTGTTTCGATGCCGCTTTGAGAGGGAAAAAGAGAGCCTTGGGCTTTGTGAGTTCATTATACCACGACTTTGCTCTAATTGCAACCCTTTTCCCCCAAAAACGCGAAAAGGTATCGTTTCGGGGACGCCCGCGCCGCCCGAAAAAAAGAGCCCGCCGCGCCCGGGAGCGGCGCGTCGGGGTCGCAAACGAACGGCGTCCGCGCGGGCGCTTCCCTTCCGTCTTTTATTTGCGCGTGCGCGAACGCGGCGGAGTCCGACGCAAAAAAGCGGACGCCCGGACGGGGGAAAACCGCGCCGCGGGCGCGGAGTACGTTTCCGCCGCCGGACAGGGCAAGATTTGCAAAGGTCGGTGGACGGTAAAACGACCGGACGTTTCGGCGGCAACGGAGAAAGCGGCGGGAAAAGATATGCAATGAGGGGTGGGCAACGAAGGGCAAAGAAGGAGCCGGGACGGGCAACCCGACGGCGTTTCAGGCGGCACGCGCCGCGATCCCCGGAAAAAGCGGCGGAACAGATCGGTTCGTTCCGGGCGTTCGTTGCGGTGCGCGTTTTTTATTTTTCCCTCTTGACAAACGCGCAGACGTCTGCTATAATACGTTCCGTCAATGCGGCATCGCCAAGCGGTAAGGCAACGGACTCTGACTCCGTCATCACCTAGGTTCGAATCCTAGTGCCGCAGCCATGAAAGAAGCCTGATTTGTCTACCGGACAAATCAGGCTTCTTTCAATGATATCCGTTCCTTGTCGGAACGGGTGATATATGCTTCGCATATGATATCCCCTTCGGGGATGAT
>CACYZS010000108.1 GCA_902778985.1 uncultured Ruminococcus sp. | reverse complement strand
CTACGACAGCGTGATCAACGGCCGCGACAAGTCGATCGAAGATCTGATGCGCAAAGGCAACGGGACCTCGAGTTACCGCTGGCACGTTCTGATCATGCAGGGCAACCAGTTCACGCACGACTCGTCCTTCCTCGCGTCTCAGTACGCCGCCGCCGTTTCCGCGAAGCAGGCGTATCTGGACGAGTGCCTGGCGACCTGGTACACGCTGCCGAAGGTCGAAGACGCGACCACCGCGGCGGACTGATCCGCATTTTCCCGGGTATTCCCGCCGTCAGGCGACGGGAATACCCGTTTTTTCAACCTCTTGACCGGAAAGGAACTGCATAAAGAATGAAACGACTGATCCTTCCCCTGCTCCTGCTCGTTTTCCTTGTACTCGCGCTGGTCTCGTGCAGCAAGGAAACGCCCGACGCCGGGCCCACGACCGCGTCCGACGACGTGATCGTGACCACCGACGGCGAACCCGCCGACGTCACCACCGCCGACCGCTGGGAAGCCTTGGCGCCCCAGGTGACCATCGTGGCGGAGCGGCTCCGGAACCTGCGCTTTGAGATCAGCACCTTCGGGAACGCCGAGAAGCAAAGCAAGAACAAACCGTATATCGTCGGGCCGGACGAGGTCGTGGACGGCGAGACGCCCGTGATCGAGCAGATGGTCTACCGCCGCAATCAAAAGGCGTACAAACTGCTCAAGGTCAACGTGGAGTACGTCTTCTGGGACGATCTGGCGTGGGCGAAACAGGCGGCGCGGATCACCGATCTCGTGCAGGCGAAAGCCTCCGACGCGCCCGACCTTTTCGTCAACGGTATGTACGACCTGAACAAGGCGCTGCTCACCGTCGGGGCGTTCCGGGATATCCGGTCGATCCGCGGCTCGTTCTTCGATTTTGAGGCGGAGGGCTGGATGAAGGAGTGGATGGACGATATGTCCTTCACCGGCGACCGCGCCTACGTTCTCGGCGGCGACTATTTCATGGATCTGCTCCGCACCATCAGCGTCCTGCCCTTCAACGTGGATATGATGGACCGGAACGCCGCGGATCTGGCGCCGGCTCTGCTCGGTGAGGACGCGACCGAGGGCGAGGATCTCTCGCCGCACTTCTTTGATCTGGTCGATCGGGGAGAGTGGACGTGGGACATGCTCGGCAAACTGTGCGAGGCGATCTGGGTGGACAGCGACGGCGACGGACAGGACTCGATCGGGGATCAACTCGGGATCCTCGCCGACACGAGGATTTCCATGACCGCCGGGATCTACTGCTACTCCAACAACGAAAGATTGTTCGAGACCGAGATCATCGAGGATCCGAACAGCAAGTATTATCAGAAACGCTGGATCTACTACCCCGATACGATGGACGTGCTCGGCGAGATCTTCGACGCGGTCTCGTCGGTCTATCTCGGGAAGGGATCGCTCGCGACCGACGCCCCTGTCGAGGGGAACACGCCCGCGGAGCCCGGTCTTGCCTACCATTGGACCAAGTTCGGGCAGGGCGAAACGCTGTTTGCCGGCGCGTGCGTGCTCGGCGCGCTCGAGGACGAGGCGTTCCAGCAGATGGGCGACCTCTATTCGGTGGTCCCGCTTCCGAAGGTTTCGGTCGACCAGAAGTACAATTCGCTGATCCACGATACCGGCGACGCCGGCGCGATCAATATCAACGTCGCGCCGCTCAAGGCGAAGGTGATCTCGGCATACCTGCAGTATTGCACCGAACATTCGAAGGAGATCCGCACCGAGTTTTTGCAGACCGTCACCAAGTATAAGACCGCGGTCTACAACCAGGGGACCGACCGGATGCTCGAACTGATCTACGCCAACGTCGTCGGCGGTCGAGACAAGATGATCGAGAACGTGGTGGGCGGCAATATCAAGTGGCACGAGGAACTGAAAAACAGCGGCTTTACCCTGACGTCGAGCGACTTCGTGTCGATCTACAACGCGAACTATTCGTCCAAACAGAACAGGTTGAACGAGATACTCCAACAGTGGTACACGTATCCTAAAGAGGAAGAATAAAAGGCGAGTCGATATATGGCGCGGGCACACGTCCCGCACAATTCGAGATAACCGACGCGGGCGTCGGTTCCGGTATGTCGCTTCGCGACAAGAACGGGGAACCAAGAGAGCGTATCTCGAATTGCCCGACAGGGCAATATCTCGAGCCGCGCTTGCGCGACGCAAAACGCGTGAAAGGAGACAACGAGGGAAATGAAAAAACCGATCATACTGCTGCTTCTTCTGGCGATCCTGCTTCCGATACTCGCTTCGTGCGGGAAGGGGGCGGGGACGGAAACCGACCCGGCAACGACCGCGGAAGCCGCCTCGGCGGACGAGACGACCGGCGAAGCGACCACCGCCGCCACCGCCGACAAGTGGGAGAAGATCGCGCCCAAGATCACGATGCTGTCGGCAAACGACCGCAAACTCAAGATCGAGTGCAGCGAGTTCAAGACGGCGGAAAAGGCGTCCCGGAACGATATTTACCTGAAGGGACCGGACGCGGTCGAGGACGGCGTGACCCCCTCGATCCAGGTGATGGTCTACGACCGCAACCGGGCGGCGGACGCGCTGTTCAAAACGACGGTCGAGTTCGTCTTCTGGGATTACGACTGGGGAAAGCAGTCGCAGCAGATCGACCTGGTCGTGAAGGGGAAGACGGCGGGCGCGCCGGATCTGTTCGTCAATATGCTCTACGACCTGAACCTGGAACTGCTGAACGGGGCGTTTCAGGATATCCGCTCGATCAACAATTCCTATTTCGATTTTTCGACCGAGGGTTGGCTTGCGGCGTGGATGGACAATCTGTCGTTTACCGGCGACCGCGCCTACATCCTCGGCGGCGACTATTTCATCGACGCGTTCCGCGCGATGGCGGTCCTGCCCTTCAACGTCTCCATGATGGACGAGAACGCGGAGGCGCTCGCTCCGGCGATGCTCGGGGAAGACCTGTCGCCCGGAGAGCAACTTTCGGCGCGGTTCTTCGATCTGGTCGATCGGGGCGAATGGACCTGGGACTCGCTCGGCAAACTGTGCGCGGCGATCTGGAAAGACGTGGACAACAGCGGAGACGACTCGATCGCCGACCGACTCGGGATCATCGCCGACGAGTACGGCGGGATCAATTCGGGCAGTTTCATCTATTCGTGCGGCGAACACCTGACCGAGACCTATCGGATCGAGGACGAAACGAACCCCAACAACGGGAAACGGTGGATCAAGTACGCCGATACGTCGGCGGGGCTCGACCGGATCTACGACGAGGTGAAGGCGGTGTTCGAGGGGCCGGGTTCGCTCTCGACCCGCACGACCTACGACGGCGCGACGCCCGACAATCCCGGCGTGGCGTACCACCATATCAAGTTCGGACAGGGCGAGATCCTGTTCGCGGGCGTCTGTCTGCTCGGCGGGCTCGAGGACGAGGCGTTTCAGAATATGCTCGACCTCTATTCGGTCGTGCCCTGCCCGAAGACCGACGTTAACAAACAGTATAACTCGATCATCCACAACGTGGCGGACGTCGGCGCGATCAACGTCAACGCCGGGCCGCGCAGGACCAAGACCCTGACCGCGTATCTGCAGTACTGCACCGAGAAGTCGATCGCGATCCGCGAGGAGTTCCTCGAGACCATGACCAAATACCGCACCACGGTCTACAATCAGGGGACCGACCGGATGCTCAACATCATTTACGAGAGCATCCAGTACGGGCGGGATAAGACGGTCGACGACCTGGTCGGCGGGGATCGTTGGCACAGTTTGATGAAGGATCAGCACTTCTACGCCGGCTCGGACTACATTTCCCAGCAGTATTCGTCGTTGGTCGGCGTGAAACAGAAGAAGTTGGATACCTATCTGGCGAAGTGGTACACGCTCCCGAAGATCGAACCGGGAGAGTAAAATATCGCGCTTCGCGCGAACGCGAAACACGCGATATGTCGCTTCGCGACGGGAGAGGGAGTACGGTTTTTATGAGAATCACGTTTCTCGGGACGAGCCACGGGATCACGGAGAAGAACGCGTTTTGCTCGTCGGCGTTGGCGACGGTCGGGACGGCGCAGTATCTGGTGGACGTGGGCGCGCCGGTCGATACGCTGCTCGCGAATCTGGATATACCCTTGCGCGACCTGCGCGGCGTCTTTATCACGCACCCGCATCAGGATCACTACGTGGGGTTGGCGCAACTGACCTATACGGTCGAGGATTTCGGGCGGTTTGAGGACGTGCGGGTGCCGGTGCTCGCCCCGGAGGGGATCGATTTCAATGCGCTGAACGTGTTTTTGTGGGGGGATCCGCGCGGGCACGACCGATACCGTACCGAGGACCCGCCCGAGCGACGGATCCGCTTCCGGGTTTACCCCGACGCGCCGCCCGACGGTTCGGTGATCTTTGACGACGGGACGCTTCGCGTCACCGCGTTCCCGGTCCGGCATATCCCGCACAGCCACGCGTTTCTGCTCGAGGCGGAAGGCAAGCGCGTCGTGTTTACCGGGGACCTGCTGCGCGACCTCTCGGATTATCCGACGGTCATAACGTCCCCCGACGCGCCTCCCCTCGACCTCGTCGTGACCGAGGCGGCGCACGTTCGTCTGGACGATCCCGAAACGCCAAAGATCCTCGCCAAGAGCAAAACCCCTACCCTCGTCGTCTCCCATCGCGCCCCCGGTCGCAACCCGCTCTCCGCCGTCGAGAACCTCGCCCGGCAGATCGCCCCGATCCGGGTCATCGCCGCGTACGACGGTATGGTTCTGGAAGTGTGAGGGATGAGGGACGAAGGGGTACGTCCACTTTCTTGTAAGAAAGTGGAGCAAAGAACTTCATTAAGGAAATAATAAAGCAAAACGGCGAGTGCGCTCGCCGTTTTGCGGTTCTATAGCCGTGACCAACCGCTCGCCCCCGCGCAGACTGCCCCTTCCGGCGCTTCGCGCCACCTCCCCCGAGGGTGGAGGCTACGGCGGATCC
>CACYZS010000107.1 GCA_902778985.1 uncultured Ruminococcus sp. | reverse complement strand
AAAGACGCCGACGGCGGGACGGGGAAGTCCGAACCGACGGAACAGAAACGACAGCGCGGCGCAAAGGAACACGAGGTGCATCCCGCTGACCGCAAGGGCGTGGGAGATCCCGGCGCGTCGGAACAGGAGCGCGGTCCCGGTCGGCAGTTCTTCCGTCTCGCCGAGCAGTACCGCGACGAGAAGCCCCCCGTTTTCGTCCTCCACACGAGGGGTCAGCGTGTCGCGTACCGACGCAGAAAGCGCTTGGAACGGGGCGCGGAGACTGACGGTGTGCCCGACGATCTGGATTTCACCCGACGGATACAGGCGTCCGCGGCATCCCTTGCCGTATAGTCCGGAGCGCGCGTACTTGGAAAGCGAAACGACCGTCCCTTCGCTTTCGAGTTTGTCGCCCGGCTTGACCGCGAGATCGTCGGGAAGATCGACGGTCAGGCGGCAGAAGAGAGAACCGTCGCCGTCCTTGACCGAACCGACGAGCCAGACGTTGTTTGCTTCGTCTGTTTGTTCCAAGGCACGGAACGAATAGGTTGCCGTGATCTCCTTCCTTTGACGGATCGCGTAGTCGGGCAGATCGGTCGTCAAGATTGAAAGGACCGACGCGAGGGCGAGAAGGAAAACCGACGCGATCAGAACCGGGCGCTTCCTCTTCCGGAAAAGGAGAAAGAGCCCCGCCGTAAGCGCAAGTCCGAAAAGGATCACGCGGAAAACGAATGTCAGGTTCGCAAGCAGGAAGGCTCCCGCGAAGAAAGCGAAGAGCGCCGCGGCAAGCGGGCGCTTTTTCAAAAGATCCACGGCGTTCTCCTTTCGTTTGATCTTTTTTCGACGATATTTTACCATATCCGACAAGAGATGTCAATTCACAGGACTTTTTCAATCGAGCGGTTTTTTCTCGATTGACAAGCGAGGAGAGATATGGTATAATGAAGTGATAAGGAGAATGCGGACGGAAGGGGGGATCAATATGACCGACGAACGGGATAAATTCTGGGATCTGTCAGACTTGATCCCGAAGAAAAAAGCGCCACGAATGGCGCCCTTTTCCCATCGGACGACCTTCTCGGACGTGCAGAGCCAAAGCAGGGCAAACGAACGTCCGGTCTATGACGGCGAACCGCTTACGATCGAACCGATCGCACAGCCCCGTCCAAGCGACGAGGGCGCGCTGACCTTTCCGGATCTTCCCGAGCAGACGAAGGAGAGTTTCACCTACGTTCCCGAGAAGAACCGCCTGATCGGCAGCGTGACCGTGACGCGTTTTCACGGCGGGTACCGCTTCTACGAGGAGTTCCGCCGCGACGCGCTGGATTATTCGCGCCTTACGGGCACGCGGTGTGAATACGTTCCTTTCTATTCGTCAATGCCGCAGTATGCGCATCTCGATCCCCGCCAAAAGGCGTACTATCTGTATTTTCGCGAGACCGTCAAGCAGGGGAAAGCGGTCCGCTGTGATGAAAGTTATCTTCGTCTGATGATCTACGAGATCGTCAACCTGCCCGACAGAATCGAGCCCGCAGAGGGCGTCGTGCTCCTGATCACGCTCTGGCGGCTCTACCGCGAGCGCTTTCCGGGGCTGAATATGCAGTTTGCCGCGTGGATTGCGGATTACTGTCTTGTGCACCGGCTCGCTTGTCCCGTCGCCGAACTCCGCCCGATCATGGATACCGTGATGAATTCCACCGATTTCAAGGAATTTTATCTCGGCGAGGCGGCGGATGAGAGCGACGGCGGGCTGGACGCGCTCCTGTCCGCGCTTTCGGACTATTCCTACGCGTCGGGCAAATACGCCGAGGGCGAAAACGCGACTCTTTTCAGAACGCATATCCCGACGTCGCTTTTCCCGGTGGTCAAACGGTTGCTCTCGGAAGAGAAGGCGACGCGCGACGGCGCGATCAAACGGACGCGGCGCGCGTTTCTCGGCGCGCTCTGCTCGTACGCCGTCAAGTACGAGATCACGGTCGAATACCGCTCGTTTTCGGGTTCGCTCTCGCTTCGCCGTCGCATGACGGCGGCGGTCAAGTACGCCGAGAACCGTTTGCGCGCGCTGCTCTCCATTCGCAGCCGCCTTGCGGTCATCGAGATCGAGGGTTGGGCGAAAGAGGAGATCGACCGGTATTACGACCGGCTCGCCGATTCGATGAAACGAGAGAGAGAATACCGCGAGCGTCCCGCGTACGAGGCGCGCTACGACGCAGAGAACGCGACCGTCTCGTTTACGGGCGCCGACGAGATCGAGCGCGACTCGTGGGAGAACGCGCGGCTCCTTGCGCCCGAAGAGGAAGTTCTCGAACCCGTACCTGTCGCTCCGGTAGTCGAAAAGCAGACCGAAGAGCCGACGAACGGGGGAGAGATCACTTTTTCCGAAGCGGAAAGAACGTTCCTTGCGGGACTGCTTGCGGTGGACGCCGCGACTTGCGCGCGCGCCGCGCGAGACGCGGGACTGTCGGTTGACGGAATGGTGGAAAAACTGAACGAACTGGCGACAGAGCAATTCGGGGATATCGTGATCGAAGCAACGGATAACGGATACGCCGTGATCGGGGACTACGTCGAGGAGGTCGCAAAATGGACGGAAAAGAGATGAAGGTGCCGAAGAGGATCTTGAATACTCTTCTGTCTTCGCTTGCCGCGGGCGTCGTACCGCGGAGTGGAGCGCCGTATATCGCGATCGGAAGAAAGGAAGAGATCGGTTCGCTGCTCGGCAATCTCGACGAGGTCGCCGAGGGGGGAGCCGCCGTCCGTTTTCTGATCGGCAGATACGGGAGCGGCAAGAGTTTCCTGATCCAACTGATCCGCGGATATGCGACCGATCGCGGATTTCTCACCGCGGACGCCGATCTGTCCCCCGAACGCCGCCTCTCGGGCGGGAACGACGCGGGTCTCGCGACCTACCGCGAACTGATGAAGAACCTCTCGTCCAAGGCGTCGCCCGAGGGCGGGGCGCTCCCGATCGTTCTGTCGCGCTACTACGCGACCCTGCAGGCGGAACTGCTCGGACAGAATCTTACCCCCGAGGATCCCGGTTTCGTTTCGGGCGTGGTTTCGTCGGTCGGCAAGATGCTTGACGAACTCGAAGGGTACGTCGGCGGATTTGATTTCGCCCGCGTGCTTGCCGAGTATTTCCGCGCCACGGCGGAGGATAACGCCGAGCGTCGCTCGGCGTGCCTGTGCTGGCTGCGCGGCGAGTTTTCGGGGAAGACCGAGGCGCGCGCGGCGCTCGGGTTCCGGATCGGCTCGGTCATCGACGACGAGAACTGGTACGATTACCTGAAACTCTGGGCGATCCTTTCCCGCAAGATCGGGTATCGAGGGTTGATCGTTTTCATCGACGAATGCGTCAACCTCTATAAGATCCCCAACCGCATCTCGCGCGAAGCGAACTACGAAAAACTGCTCGCGATCTTCAACGATACGCTGCAGGGACGCGCCAGATCCCTCGGGGTCGTGTTCGGCGGAACGCCGCAGTTCCTTGAAGACACGCGGCGCGGACTTTTCAGTTACGAGGCGCTCCGTTCGCGTCTGCAGGACGGGCGGTTTTCCGAGGCGGGGTACCAGAACCTCTCGGCTCCGGTGATCCGTCTGCGTCGGCTCTCCGACGTCGAACTGCTGGCGTTGATCCGCCGACTGACCATTCTGTTCGCGCAGAAGGAGGGGATCGCCGATCCCGTCTCGCCCGAGCAGATGGAAACCTTTCTGCGCGTGACGCTGGATCGCGCGGGAGCCGACGAGATGGTGACGCCGCGCGAGATCATTCGCGACTACCTGACGATGCTTTCGATTTTGCGCGACAATCCCGACGCCGATTTCGAGAAACTGATCGCGTCGGTCGGCGCGCCGTCGGGACAGTCGACGCCGGACGCGCAAACGTCGCTCTTTGCCGACGCGACGCCTGAAAACGCGAGCGGACCGAAGCCGTCGGTTTCGGTATTCGATCTCGATCTGTGACTGGTTTCAACACGAAAAGGGGGTGCGGGGCTTGACCGAGGCGGATCGCCTGTTCGGGAGATTTCCCGATTTCATCAAGGAATATATCTATCGCCACGAGTGGACGCGATTCCGCGAGGTGCAACTTGCGGCTGCCCGCGTGCTCTTCGAGAGCGACGACAATCTGCTCCTGTCCTCTTCGACGGCGTCGGGGAAGACCGAGGCGGTCTTTTTCCCGATCCTGTCCGAGTTGTGCGCCGCAAAAGAGCCGCCCGCGGGCGTTTCGGTACTCTATATTGCCCCCTTAAAAAGCCTGATCAACGACCAGTTCGGGCGTATGGAAGAACTGCTCGACGCGAGCGGGATCCCGGTCTTTCACTGGCACGGGGACGTCGGCGCGTCGCACAAGACCAAACTGCTGAAAGACCCGAAGGGGATCCTTCAGATCACGCCCGAATCTCTCGAAAGTATGCTGATGAACCGCTCGAACGATATCCCCAGGATCTTTGCGGGGCTGAAATACGTCGTGCTCGACGAGATCCATACCATGATCGGTTCCGACCGCGGGAATCAGGTGATCTGCCTGCTGAAAGGGAATCCGCTCATCACGATCAGCTGCGGTCTTCTCAACGAGCGGAGCTGGAATTTCCTTGTCAATCATTATAATTCGCCGTTTAACGACAACAACAACACGATCTTTCTGAAGAATATAAATGCATTGTCCAAGGAGCGGTACGGCCAGCTCCTCTCAACGATCATCGACACGAGTCTGTGCAAGAGAAACCGGGTCATCTTTTCCTGTGACAGCCGTCCCGGACAGACTGTGCCGAAGGAGATGAACGAGCTCGTCAATCTGCTGTCCTGTGTCACATATTTTCTGAAGCCCACAAGGGAGAGGGCGGAGGATATCCCCACGCTGTGCGCCCTGTATCTCAATTCCGCGAATCTCTCGATGGAAAATCAGATCATCGGGCTTGAACCGGAAGCGCTAACCCTGCTGCAGGAGTACAGCTGGCCCTATAATTATACCCAGTTCCGCAGGATCTTAAGCGAACTTACCCTC
>CACYZS010000106.1 GCA_902778985.1 uncultured Ruminococcus sp. | reverse complement strand
CAGCGTGCCGTCGTCCATCATTTGAAGCAGGATTCCGAGCACTTCACGGTCGGCTTTTTCGACCTCGTCGAACAGCACCACCGAATAGGGGCGGCGGCGCAGTTTTTCGGACAGTTGCCCTCCTTCCTCGTGTCCGACGTATCCCGGCGGCGAACCGATCAGGCGCGAGATACTGTGGGGCTCACGATACTCGGTCATATCGAAGCGGAGCAGGGCGGCTTGACTGCCGAACACGGTCTCGGCGAGCGCGCGCGCCAGTTCGGTTTTGCCGACGCCTGTCGGTCCTGAAAACAGGAACGATCCGATCGGCCTTTTCGCGTCGGATAACCCCAGCCGCCCGCGGCAGACCGCCCGCGCGACCGCCCCGACCGCCTCGCTTTGACCGACGATGCGTTTCGAGAGTTCCGATATCACGCCCTCGGGATCCAATCGCTCCTCCCGCATCCGGAAAACCGGGATCCCCGTCCGCTCCGCAAGCACGGCGGTAAGGTGATCGACCGTCAGGGCGGGCGGGTTTTGCTTGCGTTCCTTTTGGTCGCGGTCGAGCCGTTCTTTTTTGGCGAGCAGTTCGCGTTCCCGGTCGCGCAGGCGCGCCGCGTCCTCAAAATCGCGCGAAAGAATCGCTTGCTCCATCTGTTCGCGCACCGCATCGGTCTCCCTTTGCAGTTCACGAAAGAACCCGGGGGCGGGAAGACGCGAGAGCCGCAGGCGCGCCGCCGCCTCGTCGAGCAGGTCGATCGCCTTGTCGGGAAGAAAGCGGTCGGGCAGATACCGCACCGAGAGCGAGACCGCAGCGTCAAGCGTCCCGTCGGGAATGGTCACGCCGTGGTGGGTCTCGAGTTTTTCGCGAAGTCCGCGCAGAATGGTCAGCGTGCCGTCCCTGTCGGGTTCGCGCACCTGTACGGCTTGGAACCTGCGCTCGAGCGCGCTGTCCTTTTCGATATGCCGGGCGTATTCGTCGGGCGTGGTCGCGCCGATCAGGCGGATCGCCCCGCGCGCAAGGGCGGGTTTTAAGATATTCGCGGCGTCGACGGCGCCCTCCGCCGCGCCCGCGCCGACCAGGGTATGCACCTCGTCGATAAACAGGATGACCTCGGGGTGCCCGGTCGCCTCGTCGATCACGCCGCGCATCCGCTCTTCAAACTCCCCGCGGTATTTCGCGCCCGCGATCATCGAAGGCAGATCGAGGGTCACGATGCGGCGGTCGAGCAGGGGTTCCGGAACGTCCCCGTCCGCGATCCGACGCGCCAGACCCTCGACCACCGCGGTCTTACCGACGCCGGGCTCTCCTACGAGGCAGGGATTGTTCTTCTGTCGCCGGCAGAGGATCGCGATCAGGCGCGCGGTCTCGCTCTCGCGTCCGAATACGGGATCGGTCAGCCCTTTTTTTGCAGCGGCGGTCAGATCGTATCCGAACCGTCCGAGGTTGGGCAGGTCGGGGGAGAGCGGTTCGGGCGGCGCCTTTTCGCTCTTTTCCTGGACGGCGCCCGAGAGTTGCCCGACCTCGCGCAGGATCTGCCCGGGATCGGCGGACAGGGAGAGCAGGATCCGGAACCCGGTGCTGTCCTTTTCGCGGCAGATCGCCGCGAGCAGGTGTTCGGTACCGACGAATCCGCCCGATCCCTCGTCGGCGAGTACGCCCGCCCGTTCGATCACGGCTTTTGTCCTCGGCGTCATATCGGCGGGAGAGAGCGCGGTCCGGCTCCCCGCGCCGCTGATCTCGGTCACTGCCTCGCGCAGACGCGGGGAAGTGACGCCTTTTCCGTCGAGAATACGCGCGGCGGCGGAGTCCTCTTCCTCCGTAAGACCGATCAGGAGATGTTCGGTCCCCACGTAGGTATGTCCGAGTTCTTCCGCCGCCGTCAGCGACTTTGTGAGCGCGTTCTGCGCTTTTTTGGTCAATCGGTTTTGCATGGCGCCGTCTTTCTACGGCGAAAACGGTCAGTCTGTCAGTGCGATCAGCATCTTTTTGAGGCGCCGCGCGCGGGCGGCGTCCCGATCGGGGAGACGTTCGACGTCGGGATCGGATACCGCGACCGTCATCACCCGCCCGACGTCGGGCGAGATCGCCTCGTTTTCGACCAGATTGCGGATCAGGATCCGGGCGTCTTCCTTCCGGATCGTCCCGCCGATCGAAGAGAGCGCGTGCATCAACGTCATACGCCCGTCGGGAAAGCGTTTGCGGACGATGCGGATATATCCGCCGCCCCCCCGACGGCTCACGGTCAGATAGCCGCGTTCGGGCGAGAAGCGCGAGGCGATCACGTAGTTGATCTGGCTCGGCGAGCATCCGAGCCGCTCCGCCATCTCGTTCCGACGGATCTCGAGGATCCCGTCGCGCTCCGAGAGCATCGCGTCGATCAGTTCCGCGATCTGATCCGATATCAGCATTTCCGTCACCCCCCGCTTTTTTCTCTATTATACAGGAAAAGCGGGAAAAAGTCAAACCGATCGCATCGGTTTTCGCCGGTTTTGTTGTGTTGGGAAGAGTATTGCCGCTTTTTTGCTCTTTCAATCGGTTCAGAGGTCGAGGGTTTTTGAAAGTTGCGTCCGCGCGGTGTAGTCGTTTAGGATCCTTCGCCAGGTGAGGGCGTCGAGCGTTCCGGTCTCGGGCAGCCCGTAGCGACGTTGGAGCAGTCCGACGGCGTAGGCGGTCGGGCTGCCGTACCGTCCCGTGACCGTCGGCGCGGGGATCGTGCGGTAGACGTCCGAGAGGTCTCCGATCACCGATTGCAGCAGCGTGACCGGCGTTCCGCGCGCCCCGAGCGCGAGCGGAAAGGGCATCGGGAAGGGAAGTCCCTTTTCGCATTCCCGCACCTCGACCGCTTCGTCGTACTCGCGCTTGATCGCCGCCCAGGTGTCGGCGTCGACCGTTCCCGTGCAGGGCAGTCCCGCGTGGGTCTGGAAGATCATCACGTCGTCCCGCGTCGTCTCGGAGAACACGCCGTCAACCGCGTGGGACGGCAGTTCCGGGATCACGCGCGAGAGTTCGAGAAGACAGGTTTGCAGGGTTTTGACCGCGTTCTTTCTGTCGCTTACGTCGTACATAGCGTTTATCCCCTTTCAAGCGAAAGATCGTAACCGGGATACTGCCCCTCGTCGGCGATCCTGCCGAAATACAGGTCGTCGTAGACGTCGGTGATCGCCTTCCAGGTCAAGCCGGTCACCACGCCCCGGTCGCCCGCGATCCCGAACAGGTTCTGGAACTGCGTGACCGCGTTCTCTGTCTGCGTGCCGTAGTACCCCGTGACCGGGACTACGGGAATATCCGAAAAACTCCCCGCGATGTAGTTCAGGTAGTTCTGGAGCAGGCGGACGGCGTTCCCCTCCGACCCGATCTCAAGGACGATGCCGGGGAAGGGGACGGTCACGCCCTCGGTGTAGATCTGCGGGATATTCTCGATGATGCCGGAGTAGACGTTGTACATATAGTACCAGGTCACGGCGTCGATCACCCCCGTCACGGGCAGTCCGTAGGTCGCCTGGAACGCCTTGACCGCGTTCTCGGTCAGGATCCCGAAGTTTCCGTCGATAGCGATCACGGGGATCGAGTCGACGAACTCCCCGATGTAACTCAGATAGTACTGGACGATGAAGACGATCTCCCCCGTGTCCCCGCGCGAGAGCGTTTCCGGTAAGGTCGTCGTGATTTCCTCGACCGTCAGTCCCTCGGAATTGAGATCCGAGAGCCGTTTGACGCCGATATAGACGTTTTGGATTCGGTACCACGTCGCGGGACCGACGATCCCGTCGGGCGTCAGGTCGAACGCGGACTGGAACGCCTTGACCGCGTTCTCGGTCGACTGACCGAAGAAGCCGTTGACCGGATAGATCTTCGGGATCAGGGGATAGTTCGCCGAAATACGGTTGAGCCGGGTTTGCAGCGTCTCGACGAAGGGACCTGCAGCCCCTTCTGCAAGAGGTACGGGCGGCGCGCTCCCGCCTCCGCCGACCGGCACGTCGGTCACGAGTTCGATGTTTTCGCCGAAATAGGTTTGCAGGATCTCGAACGCGTTCAGTCCGTTCTTGGCGAGCGTGACCGTCCCCCACTGCGACAGCCCGTCGCAGGACACCTCGATCCCGTCGCAGTAGACTGCGAAGAGCGGTTCGACGTTCCCGCGCCGCCGGATGTAACTGTTGAAGATCTCGTCTACGATTTCGGATATATTCCCGTAGATCTCGCGCCCGTAGACGAAGGACTGGTCGGCGGCGGTAGACGAGGTGACGTCGAATCCGTAGCCCTGATTGCGGTAGTATTCGGTGTAGATGCGGTTCAGGGCGAAGGAGATCTCGGCGAGGATATTCGCCTTGATCGCCTCTTCCGGCCAGGTGGGGTAGATCTCGCTCGACGCGACGTTCTTGATATAGTCGGGGAAGGAAACGGTGACGTTCGGCGCCGCCTGCTCGGGGCGTCCGAGATGCACCGTCACGCTCTCGGGTATGGTCGGTACGTTCGGCATGGCTTTCCTCCGTCAGGCGCCTTCGATCCCGTCGCCCGGGATCTCGGGACGCACCTCGTCTCCGTCGTAGAGCGGGAGAGGGACCAGACCGATCGGCTGTACCGTCAGAGTGTCGCCGAAGACCGGGATCCGGAGCGAGCGGTAGGGATAGTAGCCCGGAAGATACGCCTCGATATCGTAGACGGCGTAGGGGCGGGTCTCACCCGGCACGTCGCCCGCAGACGCCTGCGGCGTCGGGACTTCCGCCGTCGGCGTTTCGCCGTTCTCGTCGGTCTGAAGTTCGAGCGCGATCCGCTCTCCGTTCTCCTCGGCGGAGCCGATCGTGACCGTCGCGCCGGGGAGCGGGATCGCCCCGTTCGCCGTAAAAACGCGCGCCTTGATATACCCCACCCAGTCGTTTACCGACGGGTATCTGAAATCGTCCTTGTAGAGATCCATTTCAAACCGCCTTTCCGGACAGTCGTCCACGACAGTATATGCGGGCGGGGGCGTTTTCGTTCGCATTTTTTTCTCTCGAATGGCTGTTCCGCCACTTGACAAGGCAGGGGGAAAAAGGTATAAT
>CACYZS010000105.1 GCA_902778985.1 uncultured Ruminococcus sp. | reverse complement strand
ACCTCGACGTCGGTCAGGGCGCCGCGAATGAAGGCGCGCACCGTGTAACTGCGTCCGTCGGAGTTCTCCACCATATCGAAGTGGGCGTTTTTGAGTTCCTCTTCTTTCTTGTCTTCGGAGATATCGGTCACCGAGAAGACGCGCACCGCCATCGGGACGGCTTCAAATCCGTTCGCGGTCTTCTCGAACCGGCTCGGACGGATGGTGGGAACCAGGGCGGTCGGGGCGAGAATGACCGACAGGTTTCGGTTATCGTCGAAGGCGTTCGCGGCGACGTCGGTGACGCCCGCGGGCAGGATCAGGGAGACCAGACGGCAGCGGTCGAAGGCGTGTTCGCCGATCGAGGTCACCCCCGAACCGATCTTGACTTCGGCAATCGTGCCGGCGGCAAAGGCGTACGCCTCGATCTTCTTGACCGAGTCGGGAATGGTCACCGAGATCGGACCGTTCACGTAGCGGAACGCCGAATCGCCGATCTCCTCGAGCATTTCGGGAAGAACGATGTCGGCGACGCCGTACCCGTCGGCGTAGGCGTAGGGACCGACGCGCTTGACGGGAAGTCCGCGGTAACTCGCGGGGACCGAGATCGAATCGCCGACCGGGAACCCGAGCAGCACTTCGTAGCCCGAACCGTCGCGGAGCATCCGGTAGACTTCGTTGGTGCCCGCTTCACGCGGAATGGTCACCAGTTCGATCTCGCTGCCGAGCAGGCGGCTTTCGAGGGTTTTCTTGAGCGACGAGCGTCCCTCGTGCAGGAAGATGCGGCGCAGTTCGTCGCAGCCGCGCACGATCCCGCCGTAGCCGACCGAGACGCAGGTGACCGGAACGGTCAGCGTCTCGAGCGCGGGCAGGTGGTCAAAGGCGAACGAATCGATCCGCTCGACTCCCGGCATCTCAATCGCCGAGAGAGCGGGACAGTCGTGGAAGGCGCAGGAATGGATCCGCGTCACGGTATCGGGCAGGGCCACGGTCTGCAATTTCGAGAGCCCGCGGAACGCGTTGGTCCCGACCGCGATCACAGGTTTGCCGCGATATTCGGCGGGGATCTTCACGGTCGGCTCGTCGAGGATGCAGGCGCCGAGGCGGTAGGCGTCCTCGTCCGCGAGGTAATCGAAACGCAGACGGCAGGACGCGAACAGGTCGCCCTCTTCCCCGGGCTTTCTCACGTGGGTCGCGTACTTGCAGTCGACGAACGCGGAGGCGAGGTGTTCGGGGATCGAGATCATGAAGTCGCGCCGCATCGTGACGAACAGGTTCTGTCCGACCCCCTCGACCGAATCCGGGATCAGAAGATCGGGGAGCGAGCGGCAGTTGTAGAAGGCGAAATCGCCGATGTATTTCAGCGACGAGGGCAGCGAGATGGTCGAGAGCGCCAGGTCGCCGTAGAAGGCGCCCGCGCCGATCGAGGTCACGCGGTTGCCCATCTTGATCATTTCGATCCGGTCGCATCCGCGGAAGGCGTTCATACCGATCAACTCGACCGAGTCGGGCAGGATCACCGTCCGCACGCGCTCCATTTCGTCCGCCGGGAAACTGCAGCAGACGTTGCGCACCCCGTCGGGGATCCGCAGAACGCCGTTGTCGTCGGGATGCGGGTGAACGCGGAGCAGAAGTCCCGCGCCCTCGACCGTCATCTCCTTGCCGTCGTCCATACCCCAGTCGGTATAGATGAAGGCGTCGGGTTCGACGTATTCGAGCGTGTCGGGGAACACGACCTTGCGGATGCGCGGCGAATCGCGGAAGACGCAGCGGATCGCCCGCAGTTGTTTCGGAAGGATCAGCCGCTCGATCTGCAGAACGGCGACGTTGTTGATACTGCGGAAGGCGCTCGGACCGATCTCGGTCACGGGCAGGTCGTTGCAGACCGAGGGGATCGTGACCGTACGGCTCGCGCCCATGTAGTAGGTCAGGCTGTAACCCTTGCCGTCCGGCGTCAACTCGAACTCGAAGTCGCCGACGTGCGCGTAGCGCGTATCGTCGCCGTAGATCGAACGCTCGGAGTACGGCGTCGCTTCGTCGCTCTCCTCGTCGAGGGCGGGAATGGTCCCGTCGTCGCGGACGATCGGGGCGTTCTCGTCGGTCTTCTGCGCGGTCTGGGCTGCCGGTTCTTCGACCGGCGCTTCCTCTTTTTCTTTTGCGGGCGCGGCTTCGACCGGCGCTTCCGCGGGCTGCTCCGCCTCTTCTACGGCGGGCTCTTCGGCAACGGTCTCTACGACGGTCGGTTCCTCGGCAACGGTCTCTTCGACGGTCGGTTCCTCGGTGACCGGCGCTTCAACGGCAACGGCAGCCGGTTCCTCCGCCGCGATCTCTTTTTCGGCGGGGGCGGCGGCTTTCACGGTTTTCTTTTCGGCCGGAACGTCGAAGTCCTCGGTATCGTCCTCGGGACGGATCACCTCGTCGGGGCGACGGTCGCGAAGGACCCCCGCGTTACGCAGGATCTGCTTCGCGGTGCGCATCTTCTTGCGGGCGAAGTAGGACAGATCGTCGCGGAACTCCGCCGCCTGATACAGACACACGATCCCGTCGGGGAACGCCGCCTTGAGTCGGGCGATCAGATCCTCGTAGGTTCCGTGCGAGTCGGTTTTCTGTTTCAGGGCGTTGATATAGGTGAACCCGAAGTCGGAGAAGAACTTTTCGTTGTCCTCCCCGTACCCGGCAAGCCGTCGGAGTTCGGTCCCTCTCTCCGCGAGTTTCTTGTGATCCCGGTTAAAGTGGATCACGACGCGGTCGGGATAACTCTCCGCCAGACGGTCGAAAAAGGTGTTCAACCGCTTTGCGAGCGCGGGTTCAAATTCGGTTCCGCTCACGGGACGCCATTCTGCCATATCGGTCCTCCTTCGGAAGATAAACTTCCTCTGAAATAAGATATACTTGTCTTCATTATAATAAGCGCGGGCGCGAAAGTCAAGGGGTTAGAGCGATTTTTCTCCCTATTTTTCTTGTTTTTTTGAAACGCCCCCCTCTCCCCCCGCCGAGAAACCGAGCGAAACGGGACGCGCCGTCCTCTTGCTTTTTCTTTCTCCCGGGAGTATAATGGAAGAAAAAAAGGGGGGAGAAACCTATGCGTCGGTTATCGGGTACGCGTCGGGCGGGCGTATGTCTTGCGCTCGTTTTCGTTTTGTTGCTCTCCCTCTTTCTCCCCGCCTGTTCGGTCGCGCCGAAACGCTATTCGACCGTGATCGACGGTCCCTTCGACACGGCGACGCAACTGGTGATCTACGCAAAGAAGAAAAGCGACGCCGACGCCTTCTTCTCGCTCTTCCGCGAGCGGCTTGAATCGTGGGATAAACTCGCCGATATCTACTATGAATACGACGGGATCAACAACCTGCGCACCCTGAACCTCGCGGCGGGCGTCGCCCCTGTGGAACTTGATGCGCTTCTGCTCGACCTGCTCGACTATGGTCGCTTGGCAAAGGAGACGACAAACGGACGGGTGGATCTGCTGCTCGGTCCGGTGCTCTCGATCTGGCACGCCGCCCGCACCGCGGGGATCGACGATCCCGAAACCGCCCGCGTCCCGACCGACGAGGAACTCTCCCGGGCGGCGGAGATCGCGAAACGCTCGACGCTTGTGATCGACCGCGACGCCGGCACGGCGTACCTGAGTGAACCCGGTTCGTCTGTCGACGTCGGGGCGTTTGCCAAGGGCTACGCCACCGAGCGGATCTGTTCGGAACTCGAGGGGCTCGGCTACACCGACTTTGCCGCCAACGTCGGCGGCAACCTTCGCGTTTCGGGTACCGCCGCGGGCGAGAAGTGGGTCCTCTCGGTGCGCGATCCCGCGGGTGCGGGAACGATCGGAGAGGTCGAAGCGGACGGGGCTCTGTCCCTTGCGACCAGCGGCTCGTACCAACGCTACTACGTGGTGAACGGCGTGCGCTACCACCATATCCTTGACCCCGACACAAACGCCCCCGCCGCCTTCGGTTGGGCGTCGGTCTCGGTGCTGACAGGCGACGCGGGGGTCGCCGACGTTCTTTCGACCGCCCTGTTCTGCCTCGACTACGAGGCGGGGGTTTTACTCCTTTCGACCCTCGCTTCCCCCGTTTCCGTCCTCTGGATCACCGAGAGTGGCGAGCAATACGCCTTCGGCGCATTTGCGGAAGGGGGCGGACGATGAAACTGTTTTCAAAACGCGAAGCCATCCTTCTGATCTCGCTTTTGCTCGTCGCGGGCGCCCTGTTCCTCGTGCTGTTTCTGATGCGCGGGGACGGCGACGGCGACTGGGACGTCGTGATCCGGTACCGGGGGGACGAGATCGCGCGTCTGCCGCTCGATACCGACGGCGAGTACCCGTTCGAGTGTGAGGAGGGCGTCAACCGGATCGTGATCCGGGGCGGCGCCGTGTTCGTCGAATCCGCCGACTGCAAGAACCAGGTATGCGTGCACCACGGTATGCTCACCCCCGACGCCGCCGACGTCGACTTCATTTCCTGTGCGCCGCACCGTCTCCTGATCGTTCTGGAAAGGAGGGGTGACCAATGAAGCCGTCCTCCCGTCCCACGGTCGCCCGGCGCGTCGCGCTCTCCGCCGTACTCTGCGCCCTGTCGCTTCTCTTCTCGTATCTCGAAACCTTTATCCCGATGCCGATCCCGGGGATGAAGATCGGGCTTGCCAACCTGATCCCCCTGCTCCTGCTCCCCTCGCTCGGGATCCCGACCGCCGCCTGCGTCTCACTACTCCGGATCGCGCTCTCCGCGCTCCTGTTCGGCTCTCCCGTGTCCTTCCTCTATTCGCTCGCGGGGGGAACCGTCAGTTTCGCCGTCATGGCGCTCGCGTTCAAATTCCGCCTGTTCAACCTGACCGGGGCAAGCATCCTCGGCGGCGTCTTTCACAACCTGGCGCAGATCGCCGTCGCGATCCCCCTGCTCGGCACCGCGCGCGTGACCGTTCTGCTCCCGTGGCTTCTGCTCTCGGGTACGGTCGCGGGGCTTGCCGTCGGACTGCTCGGCGCGTTCCTGCTCCCGCGTCTTCCCCGTTCGCTGTTCCCGAGCCCGATACCGAAGGAACCGGACGCCGAACCGGCGAAACCGCCGGAA
>CACYZS010000104.1 GCA_902778985.1 uncultured Ruminococcus sp. | reverse complement strand
TGAAATTCTGTTGTTCAATTTTCAAAGATCGTGCGCCCGTACCCTTCGGAAGCGGACTCCCTTTTGGGGCGAGCCCTATTATTCTACTATTTCACGCCCATCTTGTCAAGCGTTTTTCAAAAGATTTTCAGATTATTTTTCGCTTTCGGCAAAGGAGACAGATTTCCGGTCGAAGCGGTGCGCGTTTTGTAACAAGAGGACGGAAAACGGGGCGTCTGCGAAGAGGAAAAACCGAAACGTCCCGCCGGAAACCCGGCGGGACGCCCGTCAAGAGGGACGCCGATCAGGGGGATCAGCCGTTCGACTTGATGTCGTTCTCGTACTTCTCGACCATCTTTTTGACCATCTGGCCGCCGACGGATCCGGCTTCGCGAGAAGTGAGGTCGCCGTTGTACCCGTCCTTCAGGTTGACGCCGACGTCAGCCGCCGCCTCCATCTTGAACCGGTCGAGAGCCTTCTGGGACTCGGGAATCGATGCCTTGTTCTTCGACATTTCGGTTTCTCCTATCTATTTCCTCGAGAAGACTGCGGCGGTTCGCCGCAGTCGGCGATCCTCCGTTTTCTTCTCTGTCGCTATTCTGTCTTGCCTCGCGTCGGAATATCAGAGGGAATATTTACGGGCGCGGCGGGTTTTCGCCAAACCGGCTATGTTTTGGGCGAAAACGGTTGCTTTTTGTATACGTATATGGTATAATAATTTGGTAGTGCTAAAAAACCGAGCGTCTATTAGTATAAGGAAACGATATATGCCGGAACAGCCGCGGGGGGCGTTGCTCCCGAAAAAACTGAATCAGAACCGATCGCTGCGCGACCTCTTTGACGGAGCGGTCTTTTTTGCCGCCCTGCTGATCGTCGCTTTTCGCTGGGAAGTAGTCGGGTGTCTCGTTTTTCTCGGGTTGATCGGCGTCATTCTGGTCTTTTCCGACCGGCTCTCGGACGCGTTTCTGCCCCTGATCCTGATGACGGTGTTCGTCACGCGGTGCTACGACAGTTTTGACGTTTTCATCCGTTATATACCGCTCTACGCCGTGGTTCTTTCCTGCGCTCTCTTCCATTTGATTTATTACAGCGTTTATCCCGCGATCGTCCGTCGGGTAAAACCGACCCTCGGTCCGTCCTTTCCGGGACTCGTCGCCGTGACAGTCGCGATGACGCTCGGCGGGATCGGTTCGCTCTCCGCCGCCGAGTATTTCCGCCCGATCAACCTCTATTACGTCCTCTGCCTCGGGATCATGATGCCGGTTTTGTACCTGGTGATCAAGCCGCGTGCGGACGCCGATGCGCGCGACCGATTCCTGCGTGGGCTGTTCCTTGCGGGCTGCCTTGCCGCCTTTGCCGTTCTGATCTTCTACGTCCGGGGGTGGTCAGACTTCAAGCAGACCTATCACGCCCTCTCGTTCCAGTCTTCCAACAACCTCGCCACGTTTTTGATGATCTCGCTGCCGATCGGTTTTTTGTACTCGAAACGGAACCGCGTCCTGATCCTTCTGCCCGCGCTCCAGTACGTCGCCCTGCTCTTCTGTAACAGCCGCGGCGGCACGGTGCTCGGAACGTTCGAGTTCTTCGCCCTGCTCCTCTTCTTCTGCTTCTTCCGCTCCGACTGGTTCCGGCGGGCGGTCTTCGTCGGGTATGTGCTCCTGACCGTCGTGCTGGTCGTGACGCTGCTGCCGAAGGTGCTGACCTTCTACCGTTTCGACGAAAAGATCGAGAACTTTGCCGACCTCACTTTCCGACAACTTCTGAGGGCAGCCTTTACCAACGTGGTCGACGACGGAGAGGCGCGCGTCGGGCTTCTCAAACGATCTTTTGCGGATTTTAAGTCAAACCCCGTCTTCGGGGTGGGGCTCGGGTACACCGGCAACCAAGATCTCTACAACCCCGTCAAGGGTGCGATGAACTGGTACCATATGTGGCTGCCGCAGATCTGGGGCTCGCTCGGGATCGTCGGGATCCTCTGTTTCGGCTATCAACTGTTCCTGCGCGTGCGACTGGCGTTTACGCGGCGGGAATTCCCCGAAATGACCCTCTCGCTCTGCTACGCGGGACTGCTCCTGATGTCGCAGGTCAACCCCGGCGAGTTCTGCCCCTTCCCTTACGCCCTGATCGCGACGGTGATCTTCGTTCTGATCGAGCCGCCGCCGAAGACGGCGGAAGTCGAACCGCAAGAGAAAACCGAAGAGTAAACGAAAAAGGCGCTGCCGTTTGGCAGCGCCTTTTGATTACAAAGTCACGAGAACAGTTGAGCGACCTCTTCGGAAATCTCTTCGACGCCCTCGGACAGTCCCTCGGAGATCCCGAGCAGAACGATCCCGACCACGACGGCGGCGACGCAGGCGTACTGCGCGACCTTGAGTTTCTCCTTCAGGATCAGGCGGCCAAGCAGGAGCGAAACGATGCAGTAGGACGCAACCATCGGCGCGGCGACGACGGGCTTTCCCGCCATGGCGAAGACGTAGAAGATCTGTCCGAACTGCTCGCAGAGAGCGGCGGGACCCTTGTTTGCGAGTTCGTGTTTGACGAAAGGATTATAGGGCTTCTTTTCCTTGATCCACAGGAACACCCAGGCGACGATCCCGGCAAGGAAGAAGGTCAGTCCGTAGAGGATCAGGACGTCGATCTCGCCCAGTCCCAGCCCCGCCTCTTCGTCGAGAATGATGCCGTCGGCGGACGTGCCGAGGGTGTCGAACAGGCAGTAGAGGAGCGGGAACAGGAGCGCCAAAGCCCCGAAGCGGTACTTGCGTTCGGAAGAAGCGTTCCCCTTTTCCTTGGCGCTTTCGTTTCCGTTTTCGTCGATTTTGACGTATTCGGCAAGCGCCAGTTTCTCGGCGCGGGCATACCGCTGCTCGAAAACGGCGAGCGCGATCACGCCGGCGACGATCAGAACGGTACCGATCAAGGTCGGGACGTCGAACTCGTCGGAGAAGGACGAGATCCGTCCGACGGCAAGGAAATAGACCATCATAAGGATCGCCGACATCGCGCCGGAAGCGTTCTGCACGGGGGAGACGATGCTGACTTCCAGGTAGCGGAGACCGGCGTAGCCGATCACCATCGAGATAATGTAGCAGAGAGAGGCGGGAGAGTACTTCGCCGCGTTGATAATGAGCGCGGAAAGCGAGAAAGACGTCTCGGCAAACGGCAGCATCGCGAAGGCGGCGACGCCCATCACAAGACCAACCCAGACGGCGATCTTCAGATGTGAGTAGCGGTCGTTTTCGTCGGTCCCCTTCTTATAGAAGAGATCGGCGAACCCCCAGCCGAGAATACAGATCAGAGCAGCGACAAACCAATTCATGGGACAATCCTCTTTCCGGTGCTTCCGCGGTCAAGAATACACACGCCGGATATTGTAGCACACAATTCGCCCGATTGCAACCTTTTTTTGCTTTTTTTCAAGGTTTTTTCGGAGAAGGCAGTTCCGACGCCATCGCGTCGAAGAGTTCTTTTAAGAACTCGCGGTCGTCGATCTGTTCGACCAGGAGCATCGGTTTCGCCCCCTCGTAGGGCGTCTCGAGCGGCGCGTCGGGCATCAACCTTCTCGCCGCGTCGGTCGGCTTGACAAGCAGACGGTCGTCGTAGATCCCGCCGACGATCTTTCCTTGATAATACAGGATAAATTCGCCCATCATCGCCCGATACGAGATCGGGTGCAGGAGCGAGAGTTGATCGAGAACGAATGCAAGATAATCTTTGGAAGAAGCCATTTTTTCTCCGTTTTTAACCCTTGTAGGGCGTCAAGTCGTAATGACGATGCACCACTTTCCCGTAAAAGTGCCCGACCTGATCGATCTTATCGGGCGGCATTTCCGTCGGGTTCCCGTCGGCGTCGGTCACCGCCCAGATGATCCGCCCCGCTTGCACCCAGTCGCAGCATTGTTTCAGTTCGGCGATCGCCGCCGCGTCGGGGTTCTTGTCCCCGTCGTCGTCGATCCAAAGAAAGTTCCCGTTGTCGAGCAGAAGAATCACGCTACCCATGATCCAGTTCTCGGGATACCCGCCGAAGACCTTCGCTTCCACGCGCAGATCTTCGACGTCCAGGAAGCGAAGAAGAACGCTTCCTTCGTTCGCGTCGTATCGCATGAAGAGTTCCGCCGTCTTGTTCTCCATGTCGTACGAAAAACCACCGATCGTGAAATCGTGAAACTCCCAGTTGCAGCCCAAGAAGTTCCGGATCCCCTCTTCGGTGTGCTCCACTTCGTACCAGATCGCCATTTCGGTATTCTCCCTTCTTTACGGCGTTTTTTACCATTATACCCGAATCCGCGCGGGTTGTCAACGCCGCCCGGTCCCGGACTTTGAGAGACGGGCGATGATCCCCTCGACGCTGTCTTCAAAGCAGATATTCCGTTGCCGTTCCCCGTCTGACAACCCCTGTTCGATCATTTTCGCGAGCAGCGCTTTCAGCCCGTCGTAAAAACCGTTGTGGTTATACAGGATACACGGCGCGCTTTTCAATTTCAGGGAAACCATAGACATAATCTCGCTGATCTCTTCCAGCGTACCGGTCCCGCCCGGCAGAGCGACAAACGCGTCGCCCAACTCCGCCATTTTCGCTTTTCGTTCCGGAATATCCCGCGTAACGATCAGGCGGGTAAGCCCCTCGAATTGCACTTCCCTCTCCACCAAAAAGGACGGCTCGACGCCGATCGTCTCCCCGCCGGAAGAGACGACGCTTTTTGCCAGAACGCCCATCAACCCGGTTTTTGAGCCACCGTAAACGAGCCGGTTGCCGCTCTCGCCGATCCAGGTCCCGATTTTCCGGACAGCCTCTTTCAACGCGGGATCGTTTCCTTCACAGGCGCCGAGATAAACCGTTACGTTCATGTTTTTCTCCTTATCATATCGTCTTTTCAACGGTAAAGCGACTTCATAGGGTTTACTGCTGCGAAACACCGAACACTTTGTCGCATCGGTTCAAATCGAGAAAGATCCGGATCCCCTCTTCGGTTTCTCCCTCTTACAGCGTGTTTTCCATTATACCTGAAACCCGCGCGGGTTGTCAATGCCGTCCGCTCCCGCACCGACGCAAAAAGGAACCCCCG